>JAOAQY010000033.1 GCA_025210965.1 Tissierellales bacterium | reverse complement strand
CCGCTAGATGTTATAAATGGAAAATTAAAATCAAAATCACGAAGAGGTGAATTTCTAGTTTTAAATAAAAGAATATCACCTTCGTGAATTAGAACTCTGTGTTCTTCTATATAATTTTTTATGACATCATCAGTGATTTCTACTATAGAAGCTGATAAATCAAATAGATAGCAAGAACCCATGAATGATTCTAAAGGATAATCTGATGCAACTTTGCCATTTGATATAGCATGTAGAGGAAAGTCTATGTGTGTTCCAGTGTGAGCATCTATGTGAAAACGACTTTCGTGCATGTTGTCAGAGTCATGGTTTAAAAGAGTCTCTATTTCGGGTTTTTTTAGTTCTTTATTTTTATAGACAATCATATTTTCATCTATAGGTATTGATATGTCATATGGAAATTTTATACTAGACATCGTTTGGACCTCGCTTTCCTGGGCTGTATATTTTAAGATATCTCCTATCAAGAGAACAGCATTCTAATAATTTATCTACGAATGTCCACGAAGCTTCAATTTCATCCCACCTAGCAAATAAAGTTGAGTCGCCATCAATTATGTCCGTTATAAGTTTTTCATAAGCTTCAGGACTGTGTATTAAAGTTTTACATGATTGACAATACTCCATATTTACACGATCAATTTCTAGTTCAAGGCCAGGCTTTTTTACATTCATTTCCAAAAAAACACCTTCAGACGGCTGTATTCTTATTATTAACCTGTTCGGAAATGTCTCTATTCCATCAGGAGTATATTTACTAGAGTGTGGCTTGAAATAGATTTCTATTTCAGCTTTTTTTTGATCTAATTTTTTGCCAGTTTCCAATATGAAGGGAACCCCTTGCCATCTATTAGTATCCACTGCACAACTTAGTTTTACGTAGGTTTCGGTTAGAGAATTTGGTTGAACTTGATCTTCTTTTAAATAACCTTCATATTGACCCAAAACTATATCGCTCTTTCCATTTATTTTGTGAAGTTTTAGATTCGACAAAACTTTAACCTTTTCATTTCTAATAGATTCAGTATCGAAATTTTTAGGAGGATCCATAGCTATTAGTGCTAGTATTTGTAGTAAATGATTTTGAACCATATCCCTAAGGGCTCCAGCGTTATCATAATAGCCACCTCTTTTTCCAACACCTACAGTTTCAAGAGCCTTTATGTGAATTTTTTCTATACCATTTTTACACCAAATTTCTTCGAATAACCTATTTGCAAATCTAAGAACCAATATATTTTGAATCATTTCTTTACCGAGATAATGATCAATTCTATATATTTGTTTTTCATCAAAGCATTCTCTCAATATGCGATTAAAAGATTTAGCGGTTTCTAAATTTTTACCGAAGGGTTTTTCGAAGACTACCCTGTGAAAACCTGAGTTATCTTCTAAAAGATTGTATGTTACTAGTCTTTTGGAAATTAATTCAAAGTATTGCGGTGCTACTGCAAAATAAAATAGTCTATTATTTTTGGTTCCATAAATACTATCTAATTTTTTTAGATGATTTGAAAGTGCTATATAGTGACTTTCTTCATTAAAATCTAGAGGAAAGTATCCAATGATTTTTGCAAATTTATTCCAAACATCTTCATCAAATGTAGAATCGTCATCTAGATAAGATTTGATTGATTCTTGATAGGTTTCTTTAGTATATTCTCGTCTTCCAACAGACAATACATAAAAACATTTTGGTAGTTTATCTTCAGCAAACAAATGATAAAGGGCTGGTATTAATTTTTTATATGCTAGGTTTCCAGTTCCGCCAAATAGTGTTAAAATACAAGGATTTTGACAACGACTCATGTGTATCACCTACTTTCTGTCAATTTTATGACCGCCAAACTCAGCTCGCAGAGCAGAGATTACTTTTTCTGAAAAATTATCATTATCTCTAGATTTGAATCTATTCAAAAGAGATAGTGATAAAACAGGGGTGTAAGCACTTAATCTAAGAGCTTCTTCTACAGCCCATCTACCTTCACCGGAGTCATTTACTTTCCCTTCTATATTTTCGAGAGAAGAATCTTTTTTGAAAGCTTCATTTGTAAGCCTCATAAGCAATCCTTCTATGATGGAACCATTGCTCCAAATTCTAGATATATTTTCGTAATCAAATTTGAATTCTGAGTGTTTTAAGAGATCGAAACCTTCACCGATAGATTGCATCATACCGTATTCTATTGCATTGTGAACCATTTTTACATAGTGTCCACTGCCAGAGACTCCCATGTATCCATATCCGCCATTTATGGAAATATCTCTAAAGAACGGCTCTAGAAGTGTAAATATACGTTCATCACCACCTATCATAAGGCAAGCACCATGTCTAGCGCCTTCTATGCCACCACTTGTTCCGACATCTAGAAAATGAATATGTTGCTCGTGAAGGTATTTACTTCTCCTCAATGTATCGTTGAAATTTGAGTTACCAGCATCGATCAAAATATCACCTGCTGAAAGATGTGGTAAAAGATTTACTATAACTTCATCTACTGCATTTCCAGATGGAACCATGATCCATATTTTTCGAGGAACGGCGAGAGATTTACAGAGAGTTTCATAGGAAGTTACAGAATCTACTCCTATCTCATTTAATTTTGATTTTTTTTCATTAGAACGCGCAAATGCTAATATTTCATGACCATTATCTATAGCATTTAAAGCAAGAGGTGTACCCATTTTTCCAGTTCCGATTAGACCGATTTTCATGATGAAGTCCTCCTTAAAATAAAAAATAAAGTGAATATATCTATCAATTCCCTACTTCTATATACCCCTAAGGTACAGCTATGAACAAATTTAGAATAAATTTATATAAAAGCTTGACAAATAATAGACAAGGTTATATTATGAGTATATACTCATATGCGTATATAAGGAGGGAATATGGAAAAACTAATTAAGATATTTAAAGTATTATCAGATGAAACAAGGCTTAGGATTGTGTCACTTTTAGCTGAAGGAGATTTGTGTGTGTGTCAAATATATGGAGTGCTAGAAGAGTCACAACCTAAAGTTTCTAAACATTTAGCTAAAATGAGAGATCTCGGTATAGTTAATATCAAGAAGCAAGAGCAGTATGTATATTATAGTTTGAATAGAGAATCTGAGACATATTCAATGATTTTTGATTTGATTTCAAGCCAGAGAGAAAGTATTGAGAGACTGAAAGATGACTATAAAAAGTTATACAAAAAAGATGAAATATTAAATAGTTGCAATCCAAGGTAATTTAGGGTTTTAACTAGAGGAGGGGTAGTATGTTTGATTGGTTGGATAAATTAGTTGAAAGCTTAGTAGTAGATATTATGGGAATTTCTATGGAGACTGGATTAGGTTCGGGTATTCACTTTTTTATCTACGATACTATAAAGATTATAATTTTACTTGGGATAATGATATTTGCAATATCATATATCAGAAGTTTCTTTCCAGTGGAAAGAACGAAAAAAATTGTTGAAAAAATTAGCGGTATAAAGGGAAATATAATGGCTTCGTTGCTGGGAATAGTGACACCATTTTGCTCTTGTTCATCAGTACCACTTTTTATAGGTTTTGTAGAAGCCGGTATTCCTATAGGAGTTACATTTTCATTTTTAATAACATCTCCTATAGTAAATGAAGCAGCATTTGCTATATTGCTAGCATCATTTGGATGGAAGGTTGCACTTTTGTATGTTATTACTGGAGTAGTAATTGGAGTTGTTGGAGGAATATTAATAGACAAATTGCACTTAGAAGATCAAGTTGAGTCGTATGTTTATGAAATTAAGATGGGTGAAACTGAAGTTGAAGAACTAAATCACAAGCAAAGAGTTAATTTTGCTATTCAAAATGTAAAGGATATAGTTAAGAGAGTATGGTTATTTCTATTAGTAGGAATAGGAATAGGAGCATTCATACATGGCTGGGTTCCAGATGATGGATTTTTTGCTCAATATGCAAACGCAGATAACCCATTTGCAGTAATAGTTGCAACTATAGTAGCTATACCACTTTATTCAAATGCACTCGGGATGATTCCAGTTGCAGAGGCTATGCTAATTAAGGGAGCTGGTCTGGGAACAGCGCTTTCATTTATGATGGCAGTGACAGCACTTTCAGCACCGGAAATGATTCTTCTTAGAAAGGTTATTAAGCCAAAACTAATAGCAAGTTTTGTTGCCATAACTGGAATAGGAATAGTACTTGTCGGTTATTTATTTAATGGAGTTGGGCATCTTATAATGTAGATAAATTTTAGCTTATGAATTTGGGTTATATTAAATATGATTTTTTGTGGCTTTGATTAAGCTAAAATGATTCTTATAAATTATGAAAAATTAGTTCAAGAGAGAAGAGGGGAGATTTTTTAGATGGGAAAAACAGTAAAGCTTTATACAATAAATGGATTTTTGGGTAGTGGTAAGACTACATTTTTAAAAGAGGTGCTTCAAAAAAATGAATCAGTGAAACTTGGAGTGATACAAAATGAATTTGGCAAGATGAGCATAGATGGAGAGTTACTCAAAAAAGATGGACTTGAAATGGTTGAGATAAATAGAGGATCTATATACTGCTCTTGTCTTCAGCTTTCATTTATAGAAGCGCTCAAGGAAATGGCAGAAAGGGAAATGAACTATGTTTTTGTTGAAGGGTCAGGCTTAGCAGATCCATCTAATATGGATGAGATATTAGATGCTCTTCATTCAGTGCACCCAGATGCCATGGATTACAGAGGCTCTATATGTTTAGTTGATGCTGCACAATTTTTGACTCAATTAGATGAAATAGAAACTGTTGAAAAGCAGCTTAAGCATTCGCAAATGGCTGTAATAAATAAAGTGGATTTAATAGATGCAGATGAGCTTTCAAAAGTAAAAGATGTAGTAAAGTCTATCAAAGAAGATATAATAATTCACGAAACTAGTTTTGGCAAATTGGATTTTAATTTTATGGAAGAGGATTTGCTAAAATTAAGTCCTATGCATTTTGATGATACTCACAATTCTGTAGACAATAAACCTAAAACTCTTCATATGACATTTGAAGGAAGAATTCCAAGGGATGGGTTTGATGCATTTATTCAAAGGGTAAAGAAAGATTGTTACAGAATAAAAGGTTTTGCTGAGTTTGAAAATGAAGGATGGATGCAAGTTGATGCAGTTGGTCCTAAGATTGACTATAAAGAATCAGATATACATGAAGATGGTGGAAGTATAGTATTTATATCTAAAATAGGACCTCAGGTAATAAAACCATTGTTTGCAGCATGGAAAGAAGAAATTGGAACAGATATGAAAGTTAGATAGGAAAAGCTAAGACTGAAAATATAGTTTATCATTATAAATGGAGGTGCCATAATGGAGATAAAAATATTGGGAAGTGGCTGTGCAAAGTGTGATGAGCAGCTGGAATATGTGCAAAAAGCACTTGATGAATTGGGATTAGAGGCAGATGTAGAAAAGGTAGAAGGGCTTAAAGATATCATGTCCTATGGAGTTATGAGTACACCGGCTATAGTAGTAGATGGCAAGGTGGTTTCAAAAGGACGAACTATAAAGGTAAAAGATGTAGTAAAGATACTAAAAAAATTATAGTAAAGAATTTGTGACAAATAACTGAACTTATGAGAGTTATTATAATTTTTATAAGTTCAGCTATTTTTGTTTTGTGTATGTTATGAAAGAGAGGGATTATAATGGAGAAAGTTAAAGTTGCATTTGTCTGTGTCCACAATTCATGTAGAAGTCAAATGGCTGAAGGTCTTGCAAAACATTTAGGCTCAGATATATTGGATGTATATTCTGCAGGGACAGAAGAATATCCTGAAGTCAAACCAAAAGCAGTTGAAGTTATGGAAGAGTTAGGAATAGATATGAGTGGACATAAACCAAAACTATTGTCGGATATACCTAGTGAAGTGGATATACTCGTAAAAATGGGTTGTAACGTTGTTTGTCCATATCATCCAAGCAGCAAAGAGGAAGACTGGGGATTAGAAGATCCATCGGGAGGATCGATTGAAGATTTTAGAAAATGTAGAGATATAATTAGAAAAAAAGTTGAAAATTTAATTGAAGAAGTTAGAAAGATGAGTTAGAGGGATTAGTCGAAATCAACAGTAACAGACCTTTTGCGTTAGAGTTCAAATGCAGAAGTGCTGTTACTGTTGTTTTCTTGCTTGTTTTTTTGTGGATTATGTGGATAAAACTGTGGCTAACTAAGACTTATCCACAAAAGCATGTGGTTATAAAACCGATAATTTAGGGAATTGTTGATATGTTGACAAAAAAATGTGAATAAAGTGGAGTATTTGGTGGTATGAGAATATGGCTGTAATTAGCTACTTATTGCCTATTTTCTGCTTTCTTGAAACACAAGGCATAGTTGCTACTTACATTCGAAAAAACTTGCAAAAAGCCCTTGCAAAAGATACTAGGGCTTGTTATACTAAGTAAGTCGCTAAGAGCTGACGCGGTACAAACGTCTAAATTTAGCGGATT
>JAOAQY010000032.1 GCA_025210965.1 Tissierellales bacterium | reverse complement strand
CAGGCCATTAGTGAATTTGCACATGTAACACAAACACAGGCCGAACTGGCTGAGAATTTAACACTTCTTATAAATAAGTTTACTATTTAATTATTAAAAAAATAGTGATTTTTACTAGAAGAATAAATTAAAAAGGGGCTGCTTGAAAATACTATTATTTTCAGGCAGCCCCTTTTGGCTAAACTTTTAACAATGATTTATTTAATGATTAGGTTGATGATGAGTTCTAAATCATTATATTGGTCTATTGAATCTGAGTTACTGTTATCATCTATTCTTTTGCTGGCGATGGCTAAATCTAGAAGGGAAACAATTCCATCGTTATTTAAGTCACCTTGAATTTGGGGCTTTTTATCAGCCGATATTACTATAGCTGGGCCAGTAGTAATTGTTACTTCGCTGGGATTAGAGTGCGAAATATCTGTAATAAGGATAATTTCAGTTGCAGCACCGGTTGTTATAAGAGGTGAATCGTCTAAAGCCTCAAGTCCGAAAGAATGATTTAAAGTAGTCGTTGAATAGCCAATAAAAAGCATGATTGAAAGTATAAAAAATCCAATTGGCGTAGTTTTCCCCTCAATTTTTCATTCATTTGATGCCTTCCTATTATTTTGTATTATCAGTATATTAATAGGTCTCTATAATGTAATATTAAATATAGAAATTCATCATGTTGTTACCGAAATTCATCGTGTTATAATAAAATATTCACAATAATGTTAAACAGATAACAAATTCTTATATTTATAACAGGAACCTCATATATAAGTATTCTAATTTAAAATGAATCCCATAAATCAAATACTTAATGGTATATTTTTTCTAAGACTCATCATATTAAATTCAATTATTTTAATATGATCTTCCCCCTATCTATAAATAATAATTTTTCAACTATCATATACACGCACTACATAAAACCTTTCTGAACACATAAGTAGGACAGTTCGAACTATAAAGAATTACCGCAATTTCTTTGATAATACAATTACATATCCATTATCAAAGGCATCAATAACATAATCAAAGTCAATAAAATGATTGCTTTTGGATATAGAAGCTTTCTTTATTTAAAAAACAAAATTTTAGTTATGCAAAACTTTGTAAAATTGCAAACAGCATAAAATCACTTGGTATCCACTATATCCTTCAAATTGTACGCCAATCTTTTTACGTGCCTATCTAATAATCCTTTTTCCATGTCGGACAGTGTTACCATCGTGTGATTTCGACACTGATACGAGTGCTCTAAATCCCAAATCAACAGATCTGATAATCCCTGTAAGTCCGCATTTTTAGTCTTTTCATCAAAATCAAGTGAAATAGTTAAATCTCTTGTTGTTCCAGGCATCAATTTCTCTTTTGCATCTTGAGTCTCTATTTGCATTGTGATGGCCTTCATTATATTTTGTTTAAATGTCTCGTCATCTAAAGTTGGAAATCTACCATCTTTTGTTTCGAACGAGGGAGAAGCAAAGAGATCCTTCGATCCATGACCAGCAATCACCACTTGTCCTCTCGTACCTGTATCATCAAGAAAGTTAAACGTATATCCGCCACCTACAGAATGATACCCGACAACCTCTTTTATCTCGTAAGGCATATCTGTATTGTCTGTCATTGCTTCAACATCATAAACAGTTACATCGCTTGGATTAGCAAATATCATTCCATACTTATGTGACAACTCTTTAATTTTTAAAGCATCTTCCGGATCATCTCTTTTAAGAGTAATACTATTCATCGACGTTTCTCTAATCTCACTTTTATAGGCATTACTAATGCTCACTTTAAAAGTGTCTGCTTCCTTATTCTGAACTGCAGTATAACTTGTTTTACTGGCAAAATTAGGTATACTATGTACTTTATTTATCATTATAATCCCTCCCTCACATAATAAGTATCGGTAAGTTTTCAATATACATTAATTTATTTTGTATTTTTTCTTTTTTTTATATTTATTTACTAATAATAGTTTTTGTGGTAATATATGTTTAGTTGATGTACCATATTAATGGAGGTAAAGAAAATGAAAAAATTTAAGATTTTTACGCTTTTTGTTTTGATTTTAACCATTCTAGCTGTACCTAGTTTCGCAGGAAGTTGGAATAATATTTCTTTTAACGAAATAGTTAGAAATAACCATAACTATCTTCTAGGGGAATTCGACTCTACTGGTCAACCTTATTTAGACCTCTGGGTAAATCCATCTTCTGGTTCAAAGGATTTAACAGTCTATTTAGTTGAAGTAGATTCTACTGGCACTATTACAGCTATGATAGACCAAAAAACATGGCATGCTGGAAGTAACCAAACAATACATGATGTATGGCATCAATCTAATATCCTAAGAGGGCACTATGCTTACATACTATCTTTTCAAGGCAGCACAACTCGTATCGATGGAAAAGTAGCTTATTTTAAATAGTTAAACGAATCGTATGTCAACTATAATACTCCATAGTATCTTTCTATGGAGTATTTTCATTTTTAAATGAACTAATCTCATTCTATTAACTGCGTTTGTCAAGGTAATAACGACATCAATAAATCGATTTTCTCTTAACTTCCTACTTTGAATTGACCGACAATTTATTTTGAAATACTGTATTCGTTTCAGAAGATAACTTTAACTTTAAGGTCAACTAATTTAACAGCCCAAATAGCAATCAAAATCAAATTTTTCCGCTGAAATTTCATTAAGTTATTGCAAAATATTCAAACACCTAATTTCTATTTTTGGCCCAATTTACCAGACAATAAAAAAATCCTTTGAATAGAAAGGCGATTTTCCTGCCTTTTTCTTCAAAGGATTTAATTGACTTTATTTTTTTCTTTTTCAAGTGGACGATACTCTTTTTCTATCATCTTATCTCTCCACATAAAAAGGGTAACTATACTCAGCTACACTAATTTAAACTGAACTGCGGGGTGTGGTGTTAATGGCAATGATTGCTCCTGTCTCATTTAAAAAGGGGAATCGGGAAATCCCGATTCTGCCCTTTTTACTTGCACTTAATGCTGCAATCGAAGCGGCTAGGGTTGGGGAACAAGGAAAGGAATTTGCTGTTGTTGCCGATGAAGTAAGAAAACTTGCAGAAGAATCTGAGACGACTGTAAAGGGTATTAGAGTGTTAATTCAGCAGGTTCAAGATGCCTTTTCGAATTTATCAGATAATGCCAGTGGTATTTTGACTTTTATTGATGAAAAGGTAACTGTCGATTATCAGCTTTTTTCAGATACTGGTAGACAGTACGCAGAAGATGCCAATAGCATGTCAAATGTTTTAGGACGGTTTATAGAACTGTCGAGCCAAATGGCAGAATCAATAGAACAGATTAATTTTGGTGTAGAGTCTGTAACAAACTCTATTGAACAAAGTACCTCAAACTCTCAGTTAATTGCTACAAAT
>JAOAQY010000031.1 GCA_025210965.1 Tissierellales bacterium | reverse complement strand
TTAATTATATGCAAAAAGTGGACGAATTCGTCCACTTTTTATAGTTTAATATATAAGCTCTCTAAAGCTCTTATGTTTAGTAAAAACTTATGTCCTTTTCTATTTATTAATCTTCATTTATAAAGTTTAATAAATTCTTTAGAGTATGAATACCATCTTCAAAAATATTCATTGATGACTTGTCCTTATCTGCTTCAGTTTGCTCCTCAAATTGTTCTTCAAACAGTTCTTCAACTATTTCATTGTCATATTTTAGCTCTCCATCAGAAATTTCGACAACACCATCATATGAATTCACAGGATAAAATACATCGTCAAAATCATCATAAGGATTATCTTCTAAAAATAAAACATACTCTTTACCCTCTTGTATGGAAGATGATGTTGTTATTTCTGCTATTTTCCCATCTTCTGGAAAATCAGTTTCAAAATCATCTTTTATATCAAATTCTACTATCCTACGTGTCGGAGTTTCTTCTATAACTTTTCCTGCTTTACCCGTAACAATATGGTCCGAATCATTTTTTATTTCATCAGCATCTTCCATTGTCCCATTTAACACAAAAACCCTGCAATTGGAATCTTCATTTTCTAGCTGTTCTTTTATAAATATCATATCTGCAATCTCATCATTCGAAGCTCCCTCTGAATATCTGTCATCATCTTCAAAATATCCTGATTCAATTAATTCTTCAAACGTATCATATTCTGATAAATTCATATCCTCTAAATGCATTTTTTGAAATCTTTCCTGATCGTAATCCATTGCAAAACTAGTAGTAACAACTCCAAAACAAATACCCATTGCAATAAACACACTTGATAAAATTTTAAATTTTTTCATAATAAAAGTCCCCTTTTAGTTTAAACTTTACGCACAATAACAATCTTCTAGTTACAGTTTAGTTAAATCTGTGTAAAATGTCAATGGTTATTTTAATCGTTTAAATCATTCGTTTTTTAGCGTTTAGTTAGTTGTTTATTTATTATGATTTAAAATACATACTCTAGTGATTTTTTATGTTTTTAGTTCAAAACTAACTAGTTAATGCTATACTATAATTAACTATTCAATTTATGGAGGTATTCGCATGCGACAAAAAAACATAAAAGAAAAATTACACTCACTTTCACTACCTAAATTAACAACTCTACTCATACTTTTTGTACTATTTATAGGTTTTACATTTCATTTTATAATTTCAAGCTCTACCGCAAATATGTCTAAAAATATAGAAACCTATGCAGATGATGAAAACTTACTACTTTCTGAAGTACGCAAAATAATTCATGACCCTACAATTAGCAGAGCTGTGACAGATAGAATTGTAGTTCCTTTAGATAGAAGTTTCGAACCAAAAGATTTAGATCACGTACTTGAATTAGATTTATATATCTCTGAATCTGATGATGTGAATTTTGAGGATTTATTGAAATTAAAAGGATTATACGCACTTTCAATCTCTTCAGAAAAAAATATAGATCTTAGTGACTTAGTTCTAAATAATTTGACCAATCTTGATCTACATGAGTATAGCTCTAATAAAGCAGACTGGAAGTTACCTAATGCTCCAAATTTAAAAAGTCTTCATATTTTTTCTGACTTTTTATCAATCCCTAGTTTCATTGAAACTATGAGCAATTTTTCCACCTTAGAAGAGCTTAGTCTTTCACCAAACAATCGTAATTCAGTTAATTATGAAGATCTTTCTTTTTTGACCCAATTTTCTTCTTTAAAGTCTCTATATCTTTTTGATATAAATGTAGAATCTTTTGATGGAATTGAAGATCTCAAAAGCTTAAACTCAATTACTTTTTGGAATGGTAAAATATCAAACATATCTGCTTTTTTAAAATCAGAGAGCCTTAATGACATATATTTACTACATCCAGGAACTAGTGATGAAAATATACAAACACTAAGAAATCATTTTGGCGATAAAATTTCGATAGAAATTGACAATGAATAGTAAATTCGAAAAATCCACCACTTTCTAAAGTTGTGGATTTTTCTTTTATTTTATATTTTGAGCTTCGGCATAACAATTTTTGTCATTAGTAACTTGATTTGTATTTACTTGAAAATATAATAAGTTCTAAATCACTTTCTTATACTTCTCTTAAATTTAACTATTTTTGTGCACGTCAAATAAATTTAGTGTTATAATGTGCTTATCTACTAATAACAAGGAGGTTTTAGCGTGTACAACAACGATTCAAATTCTAAATTTAATTCTATGTCATTACCAAAATTATCAGCTATAATTATTATTTTCTCTATAGCTATTATAGGACTAACATTTTATATTAATTCTCAAAAACTAAATGACCCACTTCTAGGAGACCGTGCTTTAAGAGCTGCTATTATGGATGAATTTTATCCTGAAGATAAGGAGTATTTAACATTAAATGACAGTCTATTAGAAGTATTTACGTCTCTTGAACTTGATTTATCGAAATTTGATATCACAAGTTTCGAAGGACTAAATAAAATGTCAAGTCTTGATTATCTTGATATAAAAACTAATCGCGACTTAGATTTAAGCAATGTCGATTTACCCAATTTATCAAAATTGCGTTTATCTATAAACTCAAATGAAGTAGCCAATATAACATTACCCGATAGTAATATTTTAGAAAGATTAATTGTCTCTTCTGATAGGCTATTTATTGATCCAAGTTTCATAGATAGTCTAAATAACTATGACCAACTGAAAATCTTAGAAATTAAAAATCCATATTTTAAAAGAAGAGATGATGAATCTATATACGAAAATTGTTCTTTTTTAGCTAAATATCCTTCTATTAAAGATTTAGACTTAAAATATTCAGATATAAAATCTTTAGATGGCATTGAAAACCTAAATAAACTAGCATATATACGTTTTCATGATTGTTCCATAGAAGATGCTTCCGCTCTTCTAAAATTAGATAATATAATCTCTTTAGATATGACTGATGTTTCAATATCTGAAGAACAAATAAAACAACTTGAAGAACACTTCGGTCAAAGATTAGACATTGATGATATTTAAACCTCAATCATATACTTTGATAAATAACACAAAATCACTTACTAATTAAAAAAACAGGCATATCACATCACTTTATTTCCTTGTGATATGAGATGTCTGTCGTTTAATTTGAAATTTGCCATTATTTTCTAAATATCAAATTCGTGATGGTTCCAAGTATTGCTGCATTAACTATTGAAATAGCTAATAGCGCAATTATCGCACTAATCTTAACTGGTGCAGCTAATTGGACAAATGGAATTGTAAAACTAATTACAAAGAAAATTACATAGTCTATTTTCCTAAATTTTTTTAATGCCGCCATTTTATTTTTCATTAATATATCTCTCCTTCTATAGAAATAGCTTCTAGCTCTTCAAAAAAGAATCTTCTTTGGATTATCTTCTTTCCATTTGATTATAACATCAATTAGTTATCAATTCACACTTTATATATATATTATTAATATTATTGATTCAATCTAATAATGCTATTATTTCAATCCACTTAAGTATTTTTATATTTTTCATAATGTTTTCACAATTTATTCACATGACTAAATACTTTTTTTCTTATATAATTAGGGTATAGATAAGTAGAAAGTTTTAGAAGCACGAGCACACAGTAAAATAAAAGGAGTGAATGCCCATGCTACTCGTTGTAGATCGAATCGAAGGTAATTACGCTATCTGTCACAATACAGATGACAAGGTGAAACCAGTCGCCCTATCCGATATTGATTTAGTACTGACAGAAGGTGATTGTCTCCGCTATGATAACGGTCGCTACGAACTAGATATAAAAGCTACACGTAAAAAGAAAAGTGAACTCGAAGCTATAAGACATCAATTTTGGGATTTGAATCGAAGTTAAAAGCAATTTATTTTTGCTGAAATTAACGAAAAAAGGTGTTAGACTCTAATGTCTAACACCTTTTTTCACCCTTTTCCGACAGAAGTATGAATCAACTGCCTATATATTATTAGGAGGCTTCCACCTCTAATAACCTCGTTGATGAGAATTTTATAGCCATAGCTCCAAGTGGTGCTGTAATTATTATCGCAAGCACTGCTATCGCAAGCATCAAATCTCCAGATTCAACACCTAGTCCTAGCGGTACGGCTCCTATTGCTGCTTGTACCGTTGCTTTTGGAGTATACGCTATGACACAAAACAATCTCTCTTTTAAATTTAAATTTGTTCCAAGTGTTGATATCATTACACCGACACTTCTTCCAATCAATCCTATGAATATTATTATGATACCTTTAAATCCAGCATCTAATGCAACTGATAGATCAACTTGTGCTCCAACTAACACAAATAGTAATATTTCTGCAAAAACCCATATCTTGTTAAATTTAGATGACAATCTCTTCGCAACCTCAGGATTCTTCTCTAGTAGTATAAATCCTATCGCCATTACTCCTAATAAACCGGCTATTTCTATTTGATTTTTAAGAGCATTTTCAAGAGCTGTAAGCATTATACCTACTCCAAGCATCAATAGCACTTTTTTAGTATCTCTTATATGATATTTTTTGAATAACCAGACCATAAAAAGGCCACTAATAACACCTATTAATACTCCAAGTATTATAGCTATAGGAACATGTATTAGCTCTACCCCTATGTTAACTTGCTTGCCTCCATATATTCCCAGAAATGTGCTGAAAATTGTTATAGCAAACACATCATCAATAGATGCTCCCGCTAGTATCAACGTAGGAATTGATTTATTTGTACCTATTTTGTTTTCCGTCATACTTATCATGTATGGAACTACTACAGCTGGAGAAACTGCTGCAATTATAAATCCCATGATTCCACCCTGTATAAATGTAAATCCAAGTAATTTTGTCGATATAAGTGCAATCAAAAACCCCTCTATTATCCCTGGTATGCAGCTCATTCTTATAGCTGCACTACCTACATCATTTAGCGATTTTTTGCTAATTCCAAGACCCGCTCTAAGTAGTATCACTATAAGTGCTATTTTTCTAAAGTCGCCTGAAACTCTCATCAAATCAGGATCTAACCAATTAAGAACTGATGGTCCAAGTAATACACCTATCAACAACATCCCCAAAAAACCTGGTAAATTCATCTTAGTAAATATTTTATTCATTATTAATCCCAGTAACACTACAATTGCCAAACTCGTTGCCATAAATTTCCTCCTTATTTGCCTAGTTAACTAAAAACATATATTGCCACATGCGCATTTTGACAATAAAAAAGCTCCTACTGATTGCGTAATCAGCAGGAGTCATTAGCATTTCTGCGGTTAACGGCGAACTCCATCGCCTCTTCTATACATTTCTTGTTAATTATACAATGCTATCTTTATAATTGCAAGCACTATATTATTTTTTCTTATTAACATCCGATATTTCAGTTAGCGAATCCTCGTTCATTCCCATTTTAGCCAAAAAAGAAACTATCAAATCTGTTTTTCCATCAACATATGAATCAATATCTTCAGGGTATTTCTTCGCAAGCTTCTTTTTTAGTTCTCCATACTCTTTAACTGCCTCTGGATTACTTGATAAATATTTTTTCAAATTTAAATGATTCTTCAAACTATCTATACCATCTATACATGCATACAAATGATGCTCCATTTCATCTTCTACATCAAAACCTTCTCTATATTTAAAAGCTTCTCGTCCTGGCACTCCCCAATCACCTTGATGCTTATAGCCTATGGATTCTATACGCTCTATAACTTTCTCCATCGTTTCTTTATTCTTAACTATTATATCTATATCTAATATAGGTTTGGCTGCTAATCCGGGTACTGATGTACTTCCCACATGTTCTATTCTATAATCTAATTCGTTTAGAACCTCTTCAAATTTTTTCTTCAACTTTTCAAACTCAATCGGCCAATTTTCATTATACTTTTCAACCACTATTTTTCTTGACATTTCATCACCTTTTCATCTATTAATATTTTTTAAATTATATTCAAAGTCATTTGCAATATTTTCTCCAGCTATATTCTTTACTTCCTTAAGAAAATCATTTGTTGTTACAATATTTTTAGAATGCATACTTCTAGTAAGTGTCAAAAACCCTTCTTTTCCAATCTTCATTTTTAGTTTGTGAATTAGATATGGGCCTTTTACATATAGCAAATCAAAAGCATCATCGTCATCTCTTTCGATTCCCCATATTGAATTTAATTTTTCACTAATTTTTTCGTATTCATCAATTTTTTTATCAAAAATATTTTTCCCTGCTAGTTTTTCTAAAGCCATAAGAGATGAATATTCTGCAAATGATTCATTTAGCCAATCTTCCCATGTCTTTGGATCCGCTCCATGCCACCATAAATGAGCTAATTCGTGTGCTAAATACTTAAATGCATAGTACTCATCATTTCCATACTTTACATGACTGCTTGATCCTATATCATCTATATCTGGAAGGACAACAAACCCCGGTCTATTATATCCTCCACCATCTTCCCCATTGCCTCTAGGAACTATAGCTATTGTATAATCGCTGTTCTCTATCTCTCCAAAGCACTCTGTATAATAATCTATTATTACTTTTACCTGTTTACCTAATTTTCTAGCGCTTTTTTCATTTTTTTCATCTATATAGTAAATTAGAACTTTATTATCACCATTAATTATTTCTATTTTCTGATCTACAAATTTATCAGATGCCACAAAACTACAATCGCTAAATGATTTTTTAATCTCTATTTTATAATTTTTGCCATTCTTTTTAATATTAGGACTACCTATAAGAACATAATTATCTTCAGTAAATTCAACATCTATTTCAAAATTAGCTTCTGGGAAATTTTCTTCTAATGGAAACCACGGTGCATATATTCCAAGTTCAACCCAGTGTTTTTCAATCCTATTTATTCCAGACTGACCTATCTTAGTTATCTCTCCGCTGTATTTCATTGAAATACTAACCATCTCCGATGTTCTTTTAGATTCATCTATATCCAAAAATACTTTTCTTCCTTCCTGTATAAATGGGATACTCTCATCGGATTTTGGACCATATGATACTCTTTCGATCTCTTTAGACTCTATTTTTTCTATTTCTAGATTATTGTGCATATATATGACCGCTTGTTTGTAATCTAATGGAAAATACATTCTACATAAAATATCAGCACTAATATGATTTTTATTTGGATCAATTTTTACTTTTCCAATATATTTATTCACACACTCACCTACCCTTCAATTTTTGCAATCATAGCCTCTTCCAATCTTTTTTCTGTTTTATCCTGTGCTTTTTTACAATCAACTATTTCAGATTTTAAATCATTTATAAGTTTATCTATTTTATACAAACTAGAATCTACTTGATTCAAACCATCTTTTATGTGTTCTTGAACACTCATGTCTACAAAAATCGTATCCCAAAAGAAATCTGCCATTTTCAAACAATGACTTATATCTATTCTTGCACTAAAATCTTCGTCCAAATCTTTTAATTCTCTTTTCAAATTTTTCACATTATACTCAACAGCTTCAAGTGCACTTTTAGCTGAATCTATTCTATCATGCTTGATAGAAGTTGCAATGAGCCCTCCACCTAGCATGTCATAAGTTCCCCAATTTTTAGCTGATTTCAAGCATTCTTTTGCACCATTTAAAGACATTTCTACTTTTCTTGCTGCTTCTATAGCCTCTATCAATTCACGTTTATGATTTTCTAAATTATTTAATTTAGAAAAATAAATTTCCATTTCATCAGAATTTATTAGCTGTGATTTAAGCTTTTCTATTGCTTTTTTATATTCAGTATTAGCGGTTTCTAGATTTTTCAAATTCTCTCCACATCCATTTAATTCTATTTGCAATCTATCTCTTTCATTTTTTATTCTATCATATTCGAATTTAGCACGAATTGCTTCTTCTCTCTCTCTTTTCAAACTCTCATCAAATTTACCCGTAATATGTTTTATCCAACTAGATAATGTATTCTTTTCTAGTTTTTCAACATCCAATTCTTCTTTTTCAAATCTATCTTTTTTTTCATAGCACTCTCTTTTTACCACAGCTAAATGCTCAGCTATCTTCGCATATCGTTCTCTTTCTTTTTCGTATTTTATACTTTTTTCCCTAAGTTCTCTAATCACCACAAATTCTCCTCTCAATATCAAGAAAATCATCAAATAATTGCTTTATAATATTAAAATCACGTTCCACAATTTCATGATTTCCCCTAATCTTTAAAGTCGATAATTTAGAGTATTCATCTAAATTAATTATTTCTCTAGGGTCAAAATATAAATCTATAGTTTGCTTTAATGCAATATACTCTATATTTTCATTAACTTCATCTATTCTGTTTTTCGCTCTAATCAATTTATCTTGGACTCTATTCATATTGTTCAATCGATGTACGTCTTTTTGAAATCTTCCCTCTAAGTATGTTCGTTCGGCTATATTATGTGCTTTCTCTAATTCTTTTTTTATAAATGCCAAATCTTCTCTAATCATCACTAACCACCCCTATTATAATTTTAGCATAAAAAAATAAGCCCTTATCTTAATAAGAACTTAAACTTTCACTATTTTATAGCACTTTCTACAACAAAAAAACTGCCTCTACAACATAGTAGGCAGCTCTCCTTCAAATAATTTTATAAATCTTCTCTCCATAACCTCATTGTCCATAACATGGTCACATATATACTCAAAATCTTCTTTGCTCATGAGGAGCTCTTCCTCTAGCATATCTTCATCTATTGTCCCATCTCCCAAATCAAATGTATCTATCACATATTCCCCAAATTCCTTAGGTGATTGAAATAAATCAAGCGCCGCAAAAGCTTCTCTTTCATCTAGTGTAAGTGCATTGAATTTATCCATCAACATCTGCAGTTCATCAAAGCAATGCTTTTCATCTTCTGACCAAAGTGAAGCTACATCCCTAGTTATATTCATGATTTCATCAGCTAATACTTCATCCTTTATAAGATCATGTCTTTTTAAATAATCAAAAGTTTCTTCCGAAGTCATTCCGGGATAATCTACCTCTCCATGTCGTCTCAATAAAGTCGAGATAGCTGTCGGCAAAAATATGTATTGTACAAATCCCAAAAGAGCCCAAACATTTGGAAATATTATATTACTGTCATGAGGTTCTTCTCTATAATAATCAACTATACTCTGATGAGAAAAAACTGTATCCTCTGTTATCTTACGTTCCCTGAAGAATCCTTCAACATCTCCTCCTGTTCGGTCAAAAAGATGCGTCCAATATGCATATGTTCCATATTTAAATTTTCCGTCCATTTGCGCCTCCCTAATATCCAAACAAATATCCCTCAATCTCATCTAAATAGAATACTACTCTTTTAGTCATCATGCAAGATAAATTTGCTATTTTACGAATTTTGTTTTCGATTTTTTCTATAAGCATTTGGAGTTATGCCATATATCTCCTTAAATAGTTTTGAAAAATGTGCTTGATCATAAAACCCTGCATCAACTGCTATATCTCCTATTTTTTGATTTCCAGTCAATTTTTGTTTTGCAAAATCTAATCGTAACTGAGTTTTGTAAGCTATTGGCGTCGTTTTGTGGTATTTTTTGTACCTTTTGATTAGTGTATAGATGTCTATATCAAAAATATCTGCCAGATTTTCCATGTTAAATTCCTCAGTAAAATGACTCTCAATATATTTTTTTACTTCTAATAATTCGCTTTCTATTTCAAATTTTTGTTTCCTATCAGCTTTTAAATAGTACTGATACAAAATATCGTCAAGGTACGATGACTCTTCTTTAGAAAAATCAGCTTCCTTTATTCGTTCTATAAGTCTCTTTAATTCTACAATTTGATTAGAATTTAGTCGCTTAACTGCAACTATATCTGACATATCTTCTTTATTAAAAATCTCTGTAACATGACTTTGCTTTATGTATATCATAGTGTATGTCCATTCTTTAGGCTCTACAGGATTACAACTATGGCTTATTAGTGACCCTATAAAAAATAAATCGCCGGCCTTTATTTCGTATATTTCACCATTCATAGATATGTTTGACATGCCGCTCTCCGCTATACCAACAGTAAGTTCTTCGTGTAAATGTTCTTTTCTAGCATGTCTTGTGTCTTTTGCAACTTTTAATTCTTCTATGTTCTGATTCTTTACAGAATAGTATTTTATCTCTTCCATAAATACCTCCATCAATATATGAATCCGCAATGCAAATCAAAAGCGCATCAGAATAGTATCCTTAACTCTATTGTAACACGCTTTTCTAATTGCTCAAAACTATAATATAATCTCTTCTAATGATCTTTTTGGAACATAGTGAGTTTTCTTTTCATCTCTATAATAAGCAGTCTTGCCATCTTCCGGCAAATCAACTAAAACTACATCTTCAATAGGCTTACCAATAGCTATTACCATCAATATATTGTACTTTTCATCTAATTTAAGTTTTTGAGCAAGCGATCTATCAAATGAGGCAAACATACAACCCCCAAGACCTTTTTCTGTAGCAGTTAAAAGTATACTCTGTGCAGCAATGCCATGATCCCAATATGGTTGTTTACTAATACTTGTGTCGTGAACCATAACTATATATCCACTTGGTCTCTCCTCTAATTCTGGGCCATTCCAATCCTTTAATCCACCAGCCCATCTCAATGTCTCAAATATAGTATCGTTTATTTCATCACTCGCACTCAAATAGTATTTAAGTGGCTGAAGATTGGCTCCTGAGCTACCAAGTCTAGCAGCATCTACCATATCTTTCAAGTCATCTAATTCAATTTTGTGAGATGCATCAAATCGTCTATAAGTTCTATTTTTTCTAATCAAATCTTTTAACATAGTATCTCCTCCATTTCATCATCTAAATCACATCTTCTACTTTAATATACCCAAATTTTCATAAATTGTCTTGTAAAATATTGCATCTTTTCTACATATGGGTATACTATTTACATGGCAACATGTTTTCATCAATAATATAATCTGAGGTGAATTACAATGAAACAAAGAATTTTTGAAATTATATACTTAGGAAAAGAAAATGACAAGGAAAGCACATTTTTTGATCGTATGATTGTAACTCTGATACTTTTAAACGCCCTTGCAATATTTCTTAGTTCATTCGAAAGTATAAACTCTGAATATGATACCGAACTTAGATATTTTGAAATCATATCCATATCAATATTTTCACTCGAATACCTCGCTAGAGTATGGACTAGTGATTTGAGATTCAAAAATGTTGGCAAACTAAAAGCTATGAGGTTATATATTTTTTCACCAATGGCTATAATTGATTTAGCTGCAATACTTCCATTCTATTTGCCGATGCTAATTCCTTTAGACCTAAGATTTCTCCGAATGTTAAGGCTTACTAGATTAATTAGAATTGCAAAGCTTAACAGGTACATGACCTCAATGAATCTAATTGGTAGAATACTAAAAAGAGAAAAAGAATTACTGATAGTAACTGTATCAATTATAATTCTTCTCATATTTTCGGCATCTACACTCATGTACTATGTAGAAAATCCCGTTCAACCTGAGGCATTTCCTAATATAGCAGCTTCTTTTTGGTGGGCAATAATAACTATAACTCCTATTGGATACGCTCCTATTACTCCTATAACTTTAACTGGCAGAATAATAAGTGGTACTTTAGCTGTTCTAGGAATAGGTCTTGTAGCACTTCCAACCGGTATTATAAGTTCTGGATTCATGCAAGAATTTAGAGAAAAAAATGCCGCCGAGTATTGTCCTCATTGCGGCAAAAAAATAAGATAACTAAGGAAACATCATTAAACATATATAAGCAAATCCTACAGAACCTACTACCGATAAAAATAAATTTTCCTTGATATAGCTAAGTAGTACTGCTGCTCCGAGCGCTCCTATCGATACTAAAGGGCGCTCCTTTACTCCACTAAAACCTCCTGGTATAACCAACGCTCCGAGAGCCGCATATGGAATGTATTTTAAACTCTGCTCTATTCTAGAATTTAATTTCAATTTACCCATTACATAAAATGGTAGTACTCGTGGCAAATACGTAACAACCATCATTCCCATTATTAAAATAAATATTCTATTCATAGCACACTTCCTTTCTCTCATCTAAGAGATCTTTAACGGTCCAAATTCCAACTGTAAAAACTATCACGAGTATTATATGCCATCCATCGGGAACAAAATCCAAATTGTGAATTAATACATTTAATAAACCTGCCGTAACGACAACACCCATAGTTTTAAATGACTTCTTTACCTCTGGTGTTAGTATAGCTAAAAACATTGCATAAAGAGCTATTCCCATACTTTGATTCAATGCTGCCGGTAATACACCTCCAAGTTGATATCCAAGTATTGTTCCAAATGATAATGACAAATATGCTGTAATAGCCATAGGTAAATAGAACCAGGCACTTATTTTATCTTGTTTCAAATAAGCTACCGAATAAGTCTCATCTGTCATTACAAACGCCATTATAGGTCTAAATTTCAAACTATCCGAACGCAATTTAGTACTCATTGATGCTCCCATTATAAAATGTCTAAAATTGAATAGAAATGTCGTAAGTATTATGCTTGCTATTCCAGCTCCAGAATTCAATAAATCTATTGCCATAAATTGAGATGCTCCTGCATAAACTATAGCCGAAAAACCTAGCCCTTCAAGTAAATTCAACCCACTATTTTTAGCTAGTAATCCAAATGTCATAGCTATTGGTATAAATCCTAATGCTATTGACAATCCTGATTGCAATCCTGTCTTAAATTCTTCCTTATTTTCTAACTTCATATTTTACTCCTTTCATTTTCGCACTTGTTTTTTGCTTTATTTTGGTATAGTATATATTCAAATCACCATAACAGTCAAAGCAAAACCATAACAGTTAAAGGAGTTTTTTTATGTTTCTTAAATTAGACAAATCCAAAAGAGAACCTTTGTACAAACAAATTGCTCAAGAAATTTCAGACAAAATTCTAGCTGGTGAGTTTGAGAGTGAAAAACCACTTCCATCAGTTCGAACCCTTTCTCTCAATTTAGGTGTAAGTCATATGACCATAGTAAAGGCATACGAAAAACTTGAACAGGACAATATGGTCGTAAAACATCATGGAAAAGGTATTTTTATCAATTCAAAAATAGTTCATCCAAACTCTGATAACAAAATTGTATCTTCTTGGTACAATTCCATTGAAGATTATCATCCTAGAGCGCTTACTTTAAGTCTTTTAAAAAACACATTGATAAAAAAACCATATAATATGTCTTATTCAATGCTATCTCCTGATCTTTGTCTCGATTTTGAACCCATTTTCTGTAAATTAGTTGGTCGTTTTCAAGATATAATAATGCCATATGGTCCAACTACTGGTGATATGGATTTAAAAATTTCATTTTCAAAATATCTCTCAAAATATAGATTTGTAAATACTACACCAGATGATTTGCTCATAATATCCGGTTCTCAGCAAGGGTTAAATTTGATTGCACAAGTATTTACTGGCCCTAGAGATTTAGTAATGATTGAATCCCCATCTTATACAGGTGCTATAGATGCGTTTAAAGGATCAGGGGCTGTAATTAAACCTTTAAACATCTCAAATAATTGTTTTCCATTCAATGAATTGATAAGACAATGTGATAAAGAGCCTCCAAAATTCATATATTTAACTCCAAACTATAGCAACCCTATTGGTTATTGCTTGTCGAAAAAAGAACGTTTAGAATTGCTTAATTTAGCAGAGCTATTTGACTTTTATATTATCGAGGATGATCCATGGGGAGAAATAAGTTTAGATTCTAATCCTCCAAAGCCTATTAAGCACTATGATACTAATGACAGAGTAATTTATATAAAAGGCATAAGTAAGTTATTTGGAGCTGGTTATAGACTTGCCGCACTCGTTGCGTGTAATCCTATACTAAGCGGTCTTGAAAAAGCTAAAGCATGCGCTGATTTAGGCTCAGCATTACTACCTCAAAAATTGCTATCAGAAGTTCTAAACAGCAATATGATAGACCCTTTAATAAAAAATATACAAGCTTTTTTGGAAAAGCGAATGGCTCTCACTAACTTTATTTTGAAGACTAAATTTAAATCTAAAGTAAAATACACAATACCAAAAGGAGGTTACAATATTTGGATTCAATTGCCTACTTACATTTCTACTGAAAAATTGCTTTTTGACAAAGCTTATCCTCTAGGTATTACTTTTCTTCCAGGTGCAATTTGTTATCCTAGTGAATCCAAACACAATGAACTTAGAAT
>JAOAQY010000030.1 GCA_025210965.1 Tissierellales bacterium | reverse complement strand
CCTAGATCAGCAGGATCAATTATGGCAGTGGATTCGAAAGGAAGCATAATGGGTTCTATTGGTGGTGGAAAGCTAGAAGCTGAAGTAATAGTTCAAACTAAAGAAGCTATATTGAAAGGTGAAAATGAGGAGTTTCACTATAGACTTACAGAACATGAGAGTTTGAAAATGGTATGCGGTGGAGATGCTGATGGATTTATAAAGGTATTTATACCAAAGGAAAAGCTTCTCATAATAGGAGCTGGTCATGTTGGCACGGAACTTTACAACATAGGAACTTGCCTAAATTTTGAGGTTACAATAATAGATGATAGGGAAGAATTTGCTAATGTAGATAGATTGCCAAACGCATCGAGAGTAATGTGCGGTGATATAGGGAAAATGGCAAGTGAATTTCCGGTAGATTCTTCAACATATATCATAATAGTAAGCAGAGGTCACAGCTGTGATGCTGAGGCACTAAAAGCAGTTATAGGTAGAGATGCTGCTTATATTGGTATGATTGGAAGTGGAAGGAAGACTACTAAAATTATGACTCAATTATTGGAAGAGGGTATAGAACGAGACGAACTTGAAAAGGTATATGCACCCATAGGGATAGACATGGGATCTCAACTTCCAAACGAAATAGCACTTGGAATATTAGCTGAAGTATTGGTTCTCAAAAATGGGGGTCAACTAGCTCATATGAAAAATATAAAAAATTTAAAATGGTAAAAGGGAGAGGATTACTATGAAAAAAACACTTAACAACATTGTATTTTGGGGGGCCATTTGGGGTCTTGCAGAGGCCAGTTTAGGCTATTTGTTACATATGATTGAATTTGTACCAGGACTATCGAGTGTTACTATGACATGTATAGGATTTTTCTGTATGCATCAGGCGTACAAAGGTGCTGAAAAAAGTTCTCATGTAGTTGGAGTTGCTGGTATTGCGGCTGGTATAAAATTAGTTAATTTCTTGATGCCAGTTTCAACACCACTTAAAGTAATAAATCCAGCTGTTGCGATATTATTAGAAGGTGCTTTAGCATTTGTAGCACTTAGTATAGCACAAAAAGACGGTGCAAAGTTTGGCTTGAAAGAAGCAGTTTTATTTAGTTTTGTATGGAGATTTGCTTTTGTAGGTATTCAATTAGCAGAAATGCCAATTTGGGCAATTAAACCACTAATATATAGAGGCAGCAGTGTTGCACTTGGATTTTTACTTTATCAACCATTAGTGGTTAGTTTAGTCGTTTCAGGGTACATGAAATTGACAGAGAATGTAAAACAATCACAATTAATTAGAAAAATTTCTTGGAATCCTGCATTTGGAGCTAGTGCACTTGGATTGGCATTGGTAGCACAAGTTATTTTTCATTAAGATTTTGAAAAAGATAAGTTAGCTAAGGGGGCGAATTTTATGGCAACCATCATCAAAAATGGTCGAATCATAACAGCAACAGATGACTATATGGCAGATATAAAAATTTCAGAAGGGAAAGTAGTTGAAATCGGCAAAAATCTTGAAGCATCTGGTGATGAATTAGTAGATGCGAAGGGGTGTTTAGTAGTACCAGGCTCAATAGATCCACACACGCATTTCGATTTAGATGCAGGAGATACAAATTCCGCTGATGATTTTGAGACAGGGAGTAAAGCTGCTCTTATGGGAGGAACTACTACTATAATAGATTTTGCAACTCAGTTTAGAGGTCAGACACTTCACGAGGGTCTTGAGCACTGGAATAAAAAAGCACAGAATAAATCGTATTGCGACTATGGATTTCACATGGCGATTGCCGAATGGAATGATACTACAAAACATGAAATGAAAGAGATGGTTGAACTAGGAATTCCGTCATTTAAGCTATATACAGCATATAAAGCTACTATGCAACTTGGCGATGGAGAGATATATCAAGCACTAGCGTGCTCACGCGATATAGGAGCTTTAATTGAATTTCACTGTGAAAATGGTGATGTAATAGAAGAGAGAATAAAGAAACATTTGGAAGCTGGAGAAACAGGATATAAGTATCATCCAAAAGCAAGGCCTATTGCAGTAGAAGCAGAGGCTACAGAAAGGGTGATAAGATTAGCAGAACTTGCAGAAGCGCCTGTTTATATTGTTCACATAAGCTGTGGAGAAGCATTAGAGGCTGTTAGAGAGGCTCGTAAAAGAGGAGTAAAGGTATATGCAGAGACTTGCCCTCAATATTTATTTTTAGATGAAAGTGTATATGATTTAGAAGATTTTGAAGGAGCAAAGTACGTTATATCACCACCGCTTAGAAATAAAGCTGAGCAAGAGAAGTTGTGGAATGGTCTTGAAAATGGAGATTTGGAAATTGTTGCAAGTGATCATTGCCCATTTAATTTAAAAGGGCAAAAAGATGCTGGAAAAGATGATTTTAGCAAAATTCCAAATGGAGCCGCAGGTGTGGAGCATAGATTTAACTTATTATACACATATGGGGTTGAAGCGGGAAGAATTAGCTTGAATCAATGGATAAATTTGACATCTACTAGAAGCGCAAAAGTACATGGAATGTTTCCACAAAAAGGTACTATTGCTATTGGATCTGATGCTGATATAGTTGTATTTGATCCTAATGCTAGTTGGAAAATTAGTGTGGATAATCACCATCAAAATGTAGATTACACGCCATATGAAGGATTTGAACAAACTGGAAAAGTAAGAGATGTATTTTTAAGAGGAAGATCAGTAGTTAGAAATGGAGAATGGAAAGAGGCAGAACCCGCAGGGGAATTTGTCAAACGAAAAATTCGATAAAAGAGGTGGGCGTATGTATGAATTTGTGGTAAATGGAAAAAAAGTACAAACAGATGAAAACAAAAAGCTTATGGAATTTTTGAGAGATGATTTGCATTTAACTTCTGTAAAAGATGGATGTAGTGAAGGTGCATGTGGTACATGTACAGTGCTTATAGATGGACAAAAGAAAAAATCCTGTGTAGTTCCACTTGCAAAAGTTGATGGCAAATCTATAGTGACAATAGAGGGTCTTACAGAAAGAGAGCGAGATGTATATGCGTGGGCATTTGCAGAAGCAGGAGCTGTTCAATGTGGATTTTGTATTCCAGGAATGGTAATTAGTGCTAAGTCACTTTTAGATGAAAATTTAGAACCAAGTTCAGCTGATGTAAAAAAAGCGATTAAAGGAAATATATGTAGATGTACAGGATACGTCAAAATAGAAGAAGCTATATTAATGGCTGCGAAAATTTTTAGAGAAAAAACGCAGGTTCCAAAAGTAGAATGTAAGGGACTTGTTGGAGATAATTTAAAACGTGTAGATGCAAGAGATAAGGTGCTAGGAGATGCTATATATACAAATGATATGTACCCTGAGGGAATGCTTTATGGTGGAGCGTATAGACTAGAATGTGCTAGAGCTCTTGTAAAGAAAATAGATATCTCAAAAGCCTTAGAACATCCAGAAGTCGAGGCTATTGTAACGGCAAAAGACATACCGGGAAAACGATATATTGGTCACATAATCAAAGACTGGCCAGCATTTGTAGCAGAAGGAGAAGAGACGAGATATGTTGGAGATGCGTTGGTTGCTATAGCTGCAAAAACCAAGCAAGGTTTGAAAGAAGCACTTTCGCTAGTTGAAGTAGATTATGATGAATTAGAGCCGATAACATCACCTGAAATGGCGCTTAGAGCAGATGCACCTAATATACATGAAAAAGGCAATGTTTTGACAAAAGAAGTTTTAGTAAGAGGAGAAGTTGACGAAGCAATAAAAAATTCAAAGTATGTAGTGACTCACCACTATTCACTTCCATTTACAGAACATGCTTTCTTAGAGACAGAGAGTGCACTTGCTATCAGGGAAGGCGATGATGGAATTGCTATATACACCACATTCCAAGGAATATATGATGTTAAGAAAGAATGCGCAGAACTATTAGGTTTAGAGCCAGAAAAAGTTAGAGCGGTTTGTAAATATGTAGGTGGAGGATTTGGAGGAAAAGAAGATATAACAGTTCAGCATCATGCAAGTCTACTAGCATGGGTTACTCACAAACCTGTAAAGGTAACACTTTCTAGAAAAGAAAGCATAAGAATTCATCCTAAAAGACATGCTATGGAGATGGATTTCACTACAGCATGTGATGAAAATGGATACTTAACAGCTATGAGAGCAGAACTAGTTGCAGATACAGGTGCATATGCATCATTAGGTGGTCCTGTACTTCAAAGAGCCTGTACACATGCTGCTGGTCCATATAATTACCAAAATTCAGAAGTTATAGGAACGGCAGTTTATACAAACAATCCTCCTGGAGGAGCTTTTAGAGGATTTGGAGTTACACAATCAGCATTTGCTACAGAGTGTAATTTGAATGAGTTGGCTGATTTGGTTGGAATATCGCATTGGGAGATAAGGTATAGAAATGCCATAGAACCAGGACAGGTACTTCCAAATGGTCAAATAGCAGATGAAGGTACAGCACTTAAAGAAACTCTTCTTTCAGTGAAAGATTTTTGTGAAAATGAACCATATGTAGGAGTAGCAAGTGCATTTAAGAACAGTGGTATAGGCGTTGGACTTCCAGATGTGGGACGTTGTAAATTGTTTATCGATAATGGTATAATAGAAATTAGAGCAGGTGCTGTATGCATGGGTCAAGGGATGGCCACTATACTTATACAAATTGTATGTGAGACTGTTGAAGTTTCACCAGATTGTGTGAGATTTGCAGAGCCAGATACATCTTTAGCACCAGATTCTGGTATGTCTACTGCATCAAGGCAGACATTATTTACAGGAGAAGCAACTCATCAAGCTAGCTTAAATTTAAAAGCAGCACTTAATGAAAAGACATTAGATGAGTTAAATGGAGAAATTTTCTATGGTGAGTATTTTGGAAAAACAGACCCTATGGGAAGTGAAAAAGAAAATCCAAAAAGCCATATTGCTTATGGATATGCAACTCATGCAGTTGCATTAGATGAAAATGGTAAAATCAAAAAGGTTGTAGCATCACACGATGTCGGTAGAGCTATAAACCCTAGAAATATAGAAGGACAAATCGAAGGTGGAGTGGTTATGAGTTTGGGATATGCTTTAACAGAAGATTTCCCACTTAAAGATGGTATTCCAACTGCCAAGTTTGGTACATTAGGATTATTTAGATCTACAGATGTTCCAGAAATTGAATCTATAATTATTGAAAAAAATCCATCACCACTAGCATATGGTGCGAAGGGAATTGGTGAGATATCATCTATACCTACACCACCAGCTATTCAAGGAGCCTATATGAAACTCGATGGCAAGTTTAGAACTAGTTTGCCACTAGACGAGACAGCTTATAGAAAAAAGAAATAGAGAAAGGTTGGTAGAACAAATGAAAAAAGAAGTTATCAAAACAAGTAAAGCACCAGGAGCTATTGGACCTTATTCACAGGGAACAAAAATTGGAGATTTAGTTTATACATCAGGTCAATTGCCAATTGATGTAGAAACAGGTGAGCTTATAACAGATGATATCAAAAAAGCAGCTCATGCAGCTCTAAAAAATGTTAAGGCAGTATTAGAAGCAGCAGGAACTGATTTAGACCATGTTGTTAAATCATTGGTATTTGTTAAAGATTTAAACGATTTTGCTGCAATAAACGAAGTATATGCAGAGTATTTCACAGGTGATTTCCCAGCACGTTCTTGTGTAGAAGTAGCTAAGTTACCAAAAGATGCACCACTTGAAATTGAAGTTATAGCAAGTTTATAGTTGGGTTAATCTAATTAATAATGAGCCTTCAAGATTCATATGATAGATGTATTTATGTCTTCATTTGAAAACTTGAAGGTTTTTTGTTTGATACAATTCAAATATTTGTTGGTGAAAAATAGTTAAATATGGTATAAATAAAAGAGACATTAATTTTTTTACAAAACTATTTTACATGACAAAAGAGAGAGGAAATAAAAAATGGAAGAGCAAGCAGTTTATGAAGTAAAATTGAAACCTAAAGTAAATACTAAAAAGGGAAATTTATTTTTCTTGGCCGCATTGATTTTCATGATATTAACAAGTATAGCATTGTTATTTGTTGATATTTTGCCAACAACCAGAACGATACTTGTAGAATATGGGCTTGTGATTTTAACCATCATATTTTTCATAATTACAAAGCAACCAGTCAAAGATGTTATGAGGTTTAATAAGCCTGGAATAGTTAATATGATATTGGTATTTCCGCTAGCATTTTGTTTGATGCCTGCGGTAGGTTTTTTATCAGCACTTACATCGTTATTTGTAAAAAATCATATAGCAGAGGCTATTAGCCAATTTCCGACCATGTCACTAGGTATGTGGCTATTTATGTTAGCAGTGACTCCAGCTATTTGTGAAGAAGTTATAATGCGTGGCGTGATATTGGGCAATTATAAACATGTTAGCATAAAAAAAGCTGCGCTAATGAATGGCTTGATGTTTGGCATACTTCATCTAAATATAAATCAATTTGTATACGCATTTGTATTAGGAGTAGTAATGGCATACATTGTCTATTACACAGGATCTATATTTCCATCGATGTTACTCCATTTTTGTATAAATGGCATATCTGCATTTGCAAGTTGGGTAGTACAGGTATTTTCAAAGTATTTCGATGGCATGACGGTAGCAGAGATTGCAAACAAACAAGATACTCTAGAAATACTACCGAAACAAGCAGTTTTTGCAGTTATAGGAGCGGCTCTTGCATATCTCATAGTCAGAACTTATAAAGTGATAAATGAAGGGAAGTATGAAGAGGCTGAAGATGTAGAAGGTGAAAAGGTATTTGATGTTTATATTATAATATCTATAGTTATATTCATTGGTTTTATGATAAAAATGGGTGCTTAATAAAGAAATCGAAAAGAGATGCTTTTGCATCTCTTTTTTATTCTAATATTGGAAGCCCTTACCTTCGAGGTTGGTGCTTTGATTTGTTCAAGCGATTTGGGAGCATAGGCTCAACCAAAGTATAAACAAGATATCCAGTCACGATTAGTAAAACCATTGTGATAATCATACATAGGATTCTAGGATCTAATCCAACTAACGGCACGATATATTCCTCCAGTCTGTATTAAATTTACTACATCATTAACTTATGAGAATATTATAATATAAAATAGTGGTAAATGGACGGAAAGACCGTAGAACGCTATTAAAATGCCGCGAATAGCATAAAAAATATTTAAATTATACTATTTACGTAAAAAAAAGAACCTTTTATGAAAAAGTACTTGTAAAAATACAAATAAGAGTTAAAATAAAATTGTAAAAATAACAACTTTAGGAGGGATACAGTTGATTTGGATGGTTAATCTAGTTGGCAGTATCGGTATATTAAATTTATTGCACAATATTTATGTCTATGGATTCAGACAATATGTTGTGCAAAATTATTTAAAACGACATCATAGGTGGTTAGAACTAGACCATTTTTTGGAGTTTAGAAAATTTAAATTGTCGGAGAAGACAATACATATGATTTTACTTGGGTATTTTCTATGTGTTTGTAATTTTATGAACTTCAGCAAATTGCATAATCAAATTTTATTTGAGAATATAATGTTTTTAGTATTTTTGATTATAGCAGAGAGATACGTAAATTATAGATTAAATTGTATAAAAAGAAAAATTTAATCTATAGAAAATTTGGTGTAAAATGGGTACACTAATATAAAGGGGGAGTGCCCATGACGATTTCAATTGAAATGGCAATAGAAAAAGGTATTCTAGGAAATTGTGAAATATTTGCAGGGGGAGATGGAATAAAAAAATCAATAGAAAAAGTAGGAATATTGGATTATGAATCTCCAGATGAAATATTAGAGTATTTCAAATATGGAGAATTAGTCCTATCGTCGCTACTGGTACTGAGCGATGGCAAGTATTCATTTGACGACTATCTCAAGAAATTAATTGAAGTCGGAACATCAGCGATACTCATAAAAAAAATGAGTAAGGATTATTTGAAACCAGAGCACAAGAAAATTGCTGATGAACATGATTTTCCAATAATTGTGTTTGAAGGAGTATTTTTTGAAGATATAATATTAGAGATAGAAAATATGAACAAAATGGATGAAGATCAGGCTTTATTGGAGTTTAAAATAGATCAAATGATATCTAGCGATTTGAGTAAAGTTATAATAAAAGGGCTTGTAAATGAGATAAATCCTAATTTCCAAGATGTACTAGCAGTTGTATATCTAAAGCGAAAAGATGGAAGTGAACCGCATTCTAGACTAGTCGATTTCAATCAAGTTGAAAAACACGACGAATTGATTAGGTATCATGGCGGTTATCTCTATGTGATAACGTTTAAAGAACGCTGTGGTAAATTATTAAAAGAACTTGCTAGAATAAGACTAAATTTAATAGGAATAGATATATCTAAGTGGAATATTGCTACTAGTAGAATTCACGATTCAAAGTTAGAAATTGACTTGGCAATACAAGAGGCGATATATACTCATAGACATATAGATGCCTATGGAAAATGCTTTGAATCTTATGAGGGGATAGGAACTGATAGAATATATTTGCCTATTCTAGAAAACAAGTGGGTGCAGGATTATTATGAAAATATGATATTTGCAATAGAAAATTATGATATGAAGCAGAATACAGAATTATTGAAAACTGCAGAGTGGTACGTGCATTATCATGGGAGCATAAAAGCTGTGGCAAATGAATTAGACCAGCATGACAACACCATAAGATATAGGATAAATAAAATTGGTGAGTTGACAAAATGTGATCATCAAGAAGATTTATACGAGCAGTTGATAGCAACTATTAGGATACACAAATTGATGAAAAAACGCTAAAATATTAGTAGAAGGTTTTGTAGATAATACAATTACCTTCTACTTTATTTTTGAATAAATACAAATAGAAGACAAGACATACTGTAATATAATTTAATAGTGGGAGGTGAAGAAATGAAAAATAAACTATACGAAATTATATTATTATTTTTTACAGCATCTTGGGGTCTTTCTTTCTTGTTAACAAAGGATGTACTTAGGGAATTGTCTATATTTAATTTTTTAGGGCTTAGATTTTTGTTAGCATTTTTGTGCTCAGGAGTAATATTTTTTAAGAGTATGAAATCATTAGACATGAAGACTATAAAATCAAGTATATTGGCAGGAAGTGTATTATTTTTAAGTTTTGCATTTCAAACAATAGGAGTTGATTATTCGAGTGCATCAAAAGTAGCATTTATAACAGGACTTAGTGTAGTATTAGTACCTATATTTTCAAGTATGATATTTAAGGAAAAACTCAGTAAAAGTGTATGGCTTGGCGCAATTCTAGCGTGTATGGGACTTGCCATGATGACAATAGAAGGAATGAGTTTTAAACTGCAATTAGGGGACTTAGCGGCACTTATAGGAGCTGTAAGCTTTGCAATATATATGATATTGGTAGAGCATCATACAAAAAAGGTAAATTCTATAAATTTTGCAGTGCTTCAATTAGGAATTGTAGCAGCTATGAGTCTAATAATAAGTGCACTTAGTGGTGGCATAGAGTTTCCAAAAGAAACATCAAGCTGGGTAGGACTTAGTATTTTGGCTATAGTGTGTACTTCGGGAGCATATATTGCACAGAATATACTGCAGCGATATATATCTGCATCAAAAACTGCTCTTATTTATTCAACAGAGCCTATATTTGCTGGATTTTTTGGAGTAGTAATTTGGCATGAAACTATGTCAACTATGGCAATTATTGGTGCGGTACTTATATTTTCAGGTATGATTTGTACAGAAATCATGGGAGAAACAGTCAAAAATTAACTTTTTCACGAATTGGACTTCAACTTTTTTCTAATATAGACGATAAATCTAGTAGGCATGGGTATATTAGAAGGGGAAGGAGTGAAGTGAATGGGTATAACAATGGCACATACTTCGCTAAAAGTTGAGAATTTAGAGGAGTCTAAACGTTTTTATATCGATATTTTGGGTTTGGAGCATATTGAAGATACAGCAAACGAAAAATATTATTTTTCATTGATTAAAGCAGGCGAAGGAGTAATAGAATTGCTTGAGTCTAGGACAAGTCTTTATGAAAAAAAAGCAACGGGACCTATAGATCACATTGCTTTTTGGGTTGACGATTTAACTAAATGTTTGGAAAAACTCAAAGCATTTGAAATAAAATTTTTATTAAAAGAGCCAATAGAGGCTCTTGGAAGCAGTATATTTTTTGTCGAAGGACCTAGTGGAGAGCGTGTAGAACTTATGGAAAAATTATAAAGCAAGATGATCTACTAAGGCTTTAAATGCGTTAAAACCCGTTATAAGAGCTTTTGAGGTGAAATTAAATTTAGGATTATGAAGAGGCGCTGTCAAATTTAGGGCCTCGTTTTTTGTACCAACTAAAACGAAAAGGCTAGGAGCTACATCACCATAAAAAGAAAAATCTTCAGCAGTCATACGAGGTCTAGAATCCACATAAATGGATTCATCTAATAGCTCTATAAGCATATTCGCTAAAGTATGGTCATTTATTACAGGAGGATACATAGGTTCTAGACTCCAATTTATTTTCGTATTTGATCTTATTTCCATGGATTCATGTAATGATTTTATTTCGCCTTGGATAGTAGCAAAAACTTCTTTCGAGAATGTTCTTACAGTTCCATGAAAAGAAACATTGTCAGCAATTGCATTTCGTGCAGACCCTCCGCTTATCATACCGACATGTATTACAGCAGGATCTAGAGGCGAAAGCTTTTTAGATACTATTTCAGGATAGGATTTAATCAATTCAGAGGCAGTTAATAATGCATCATGCCCAGATTGAGGCATAGCTCCATGTCCAGATTTTCCTATAATTTCAACATCTAGTTCGCCGCATTGTGCCATTTGAGGACCAGATTTTATAGCTATTTTACCTTCAGCTACATCTGGAAATAAATGCAAACCAAAAAAAGCATCTACTGGATATTTATCGAATAATCCAGATTTGACTATAATTTCAGCGCCACCAGGAGATTCTTCTCCAGGCTGAAATATAAATAATATATTTTCTTTGATATCTAAATCAGATACATACTTAGAGAGTCCAAGAAGTATAGCCATGTGACCATCGTGACCACATGCATGCATACAACCAGAGTGCTTAGATTTGAAAGATATTTCATTTGTTTCGGTAAGTGGTAGAGCATCCATATCAGCTCTAAATGCATAAGTTTTTTTGCCGATTTTTCCTTTCTTAAAAGCTATAACACCAGATTTAGCAATAGCAAATGGTTCATAGCCAAAAGAAATTAATTTATCTAATATATATGATTGAGTTAGTGGTAAATCTAATTCGAGTTCTGGAATTTGGTGTAATTCTTCTCTAAAATTGTTTATTAACTCGGACATTGACATAGTAAAACCTCCTAGTCGTGAATGTAGTGTGTGAATTTCATTCAATTTTCTAATATTATAGACAAATTGAATATATATGTCAAAGTAAAATATTAAGAACTTTAAATAAAGTTGTAAATTATAGTTGACAAATTTATACAAGACTGATAATATAGAAAACAATTCAAAGAGGTTTTGCCGAACAGCAAAATCATCAATTGAATACATATGGATAATCAGTGCATTATAGAGGTGCGGAGATCAATAGTAGATGAGTAGAGACATCGAAAGGGTGATCCGCCGAAAGAACTCAAATAGAGTTCTTGGGGCTATATTGAATAAATATAGTACTGTCGATAGAGTGAGGCCCATTGCTTTATCGGAGTGCTGTAGTGCATGGGGTAAAGACCAAGTGAGAGAATGTGTTTTGATTTAGTAAAATCATATTTATTTTAAACATTTCAACCACTGTGCGTTTTTGCGCATGGTGGTTTTTTGTATACAAAAATAGAGCTAATCAAAAATGGGTAATATAAAACAAATAAGAAATAGAAGGGCGTGTAGACAAATATGGAACGAAAGATAAATTCTATAGGTCATTTAGAGATAGGTGAAATGGATAGCGTTGCATTAGCAGAAACATATGGTACACCACTTTATGTTTTGGATTTAGATTATGTGGAAATGCAAATTAATAAATTTAAGACTGCATTTTCATCTGAAAAATTTGAAACGAGGGTTCTATATGCATCGAAGTCATTTTTGTGTAAGGGGATATGTCAATTTTTAAAAAACAGAGGTATGAGCCTCGATGTGGTATCAGGAGGAGAATTGTACACAGCACTACAAGCTGATTTTCCAAGAGAAAGAATCTGTTTTCACGGAAACAATAAAACTGATAGAGAGTTGATAGAAGCACTAGAGGCGGGCGTTGGTTTGATAGTTGTTGATAATAGCTTAGAATACGAGAGACTTAAAGTTATAGCTAGAAGAAGAGGACAGAGAGTAAACGTACTACTTAGAGTAAATCCTGGAATTGATGCACATACACATGAATATATACAAACTGCAAAACACGATTCAAAATTTGGAGAGAGTATATTTGCAGAATCTACTATGAAATTGATAGAGTCAATGTCTAATGATGATTTTGTAAACTTGAGAGGATTTCATTGTCATATAGGTTCTCAGATTTTTGAGGGCACATCATTTGAAAAAGCGGCTGAGGCCATGATTGAATATGTATGTGAAGTTAGATTGAAAACCGGATTCGAAGCAACTCACTTAAATTTAGGTGGAGGATTTGGAATTTACTACGCAGAGGGTGATAAGCCACTAGAAATTGAAACAACTATTCCTCGAATGGTTGAGAGTGTAGAAAGAACAATAGAAGAAAAAGGACTCAATCTAGAAGTACTTATGATAGAACCTGGTAGAAGCTTAGTTGCAAATGCTGGAACTACACTATACACAGTTGGTGGCACAAAGAAAACATATGGTGGCAAGAAATACGTATTTGTAGATGGCGGAATGACGGATAATCCAAGACCAGCACTTTATCAAGCAGTATACGAAGGTATTATAGCAAATAGAGCAAATGAAGAAGCAAGTGACATAGTAACTGTAGCCGGAAAATGCTGTGAATCTGGAGACATACTTATAAAAGATGGCAGATTTGCACGAGCAGAAAGAGGCGATATATTAGCTGTATTTGGAACAGGAGCGTATAACTACAGTATGGCTAGCAGATACAATAGACATGGTATACCAGCAGTAGTAGGTATAAAAAATGGCAAATCACAGCTATTGGTTAAAAGAGAGAGCTATGAGGATTTGACTAGATTAGATCAGGAATTTGAGGAGTGAAACTAAATGGGGATAGTACAAAAATATGGTGGAACATCTGTTGGAGACATAGATAAAATAAAAGCTATAGCTCAAAGACTTTTGGCGAAAAAGGCTGAGGGCGAAGATTTAGTAGTAGTGGTTTCAGCTATGGGAAAGACTACAGATAAATTGATAAAAATGGCAAAAAGTGTCTCGCATAGACCAGATGATAGAGAATTAGATGTATTACTTTCTACAGGAGAGCAGCAAACTATAGCACTACTTACAATGGCTCTTAGAGCAGAAGGTCAGCCAGCTACATCATTTACAGGTGCACAGGCAGGCATAATAACAGAGGGTCGTCACACAGCAAACAAGATAACCGGAGTGAACGCATCAAAGATTTGTGAGGCACTATCAAGAGGAGAAATAGTAGTAGTGGCAGGTTTTCAAGGAGTGAATGAAGAGGGTGCTATAACAACACTTGGAAGAGGTGGATCAGATACCACAGCGGTTGCTTTAGCAGCATCTCTTGGTTTTTCATGTGAAATATATACAGACGTTGATGGTATATATGGAGTTGATCCTAGGAAATACGAAGATGCAAAGAGACTAGAACAGATATCTTATGAAGAGATGATGGAACTAGCAAGTTTAGGTGCTGGGGTAATGGAACCTAGAGCCGTGGAGATAGGAAAAAAATATGGAGTGCCAATATATGTAGCTCATAGTCAAAGACAGGTTACAGGAACGTGGATTCGGGAGGTTGAAGAAATGGAAGAACAAGTCATCACAGGGATTTCAGTGAGCGACGATATACTGAGTATAGCTCTAAAAAATCTAGAAGCAGAACCAGGACAAATTGCAGAGGTATTTAGTGCCTTTTCTCAAAATGAAGTAAATATAGATATGATAAGTCAGACCTTATCACAAGATGGGAAAACATCACTCAGCTTTACATGTCCAATAGATCAAGATCATAGGGTAGATGAAGCTATAAAAGACATAAAATCATCTTTTACGCAAGTTGAAATTTCGAAAAATTCTGAATTGACAAAGATATCAGTAGTTGGAATTGGTATGAGAAACCATTCTGGTGTAGCTGGTTCGATATTTGATTTATTTGCTAGAGAGTCGATTCACTTTGAGCAGGTAACGACATCAGAGATTAGCATTTCATACACTATTTATAAAAAGGATATGCAGAGGGCACTTACTCTTTTGGCGAAAACATTTGAACTATAGGAGGACTATATGGAACTGAGATTTAGCAAGTATCAAGGAATTGGCAATGATTTCATAATATTTGAAGAGAGTGAAGTTGTGGATTTGGATTTTTCACTACTTGCACAAAATGTTTGCAATAGAAAATTTGGAATAGGCGCTGATGGAATGATTATTTGTAGAAGAGAGCCAAATATAGAAATGGTATTTTACAATGCAGATGGATCAAGAGCTCCTATGTGTGGAAATGGAATAAGATGTTTTGGTCACTATTTGAAGCAAAGTGGATTAGATGGACAAGAAGTTGATATAAAAACACTTGCAGGAAATTTGACTCTAGAATATAGGAATGCAGATGGATCTAGTAGCAGAGTATATATGGGAAATCCAAAGTGGGATGTAAAAGAAATACCTGCAAAGGTTGCAAAGAGCGATATGGACAAAATACTAAGATTCAAACAAATATTATTTGATGAAGACATAGAATTAAATAGTTTGTACATGGGAACTACTCATACAATAGTTGAAGTAAGCCAAATAGATGAAAGCTATGCAAGTCAGTTTGGGCCAGCAATTGAAAATTTGGATATATATCCAGAAAAAACAAATGTGAATTTTGTGAATTGGGTAGATGAGGAGCATTTAGAGATACTTACGTGGGAAAGAGGAGTTGGAATAACCTTAGCGTGTGGAACTGGAGCATGTGCAGCAGTAGTTGTAGGAGATGTGCTTTCAAAAAATGGTAAAAAAGCTGAAGTAAAATCAAAAGGTGGAACGCTTTTAATAGAAATAGATGGAAAAGAAGTCTACATGACAGGACCGTCACAGAAAATATGTAGCGGATTATATACATACATCAAAGGAGGATATTAGAAAATGGAAGGATATAATATAGCATTAGTTGGAGCAACAGGAATGGTTGGTAGAACATTTTTAAAGGTATTGGCTGAAAGAAAATTTCCTATAGCTAATCTATATGCCTTTGCATCGGAGAGATCAGCGGGGCAGACAGTGAGATGTGGAGATAGAGAAGTAGTTGTTGAAGCACTAGATGAAAATAGTTTTGATAGAGATATAGATATTGCATTATTTTCTGCTGGAGCGGGAATCAGCAAAAAATTTGCACCTATTGCAAAGTCAAAAGGAGTTATAGTAGTAGACAATAGTAGTGCATGGAGAATGGATAAAGAGATACCACTTGTGGTTCCTGAGGTAAATCCAGATGATGCATTTTCACATGATGGAATAATAGCAAATCCAAACTGCTCTACTATACAATGCATGTTACCACTTAGAGCATTACAACAGAGATATGGATTGGAGAGGGTTATATATAACACATATCAATCGGTTTCTGGCTCTGGAGTAAAAGGAGTAAAGGATTTAGAAGAAGGTACTACTGATTGTTATCCATATCCAATTCAAAACAACTGTCTACCTCATATAGATGTGTTTTTGGAAAATGGATATACAAAAGAAGAGCAGAAAATGATAGATGAAACTAGAAAAATTTTGGGTGTGGAAGATTTACCTATAACAGCTACTGCAGTTAGAATACCAGTAGCATCAGCGCACTCAGTATCTATAAACGTAACGCTCAAAGAGGATTTTGAATTAGACGAGGTAAAACAAATATTATCAGACTTTCCTAATTTGATATTAAAAGATAACCCAGAAAAATTAGAATATCCAATGCCAATAGATGCAGCAGGACATGACGAGGTTTGGGTAGGTCGTATCAGAAGAGATGATAGTTTTGAGAGAACACTTAATCTTTGGGTAGTAGCAGACAATATAAGAAAAGGCGCAGCGAGTAATACAGTACAAATTGCAGAGTTATTGATTACTAGAGAGCCACTAAAAAGAGATATGTAGACAGGGGGAATAAAAATGTTATTTACAGGAGCGGCAACAGCCATCGTAACGCCATTTACAGGTGATGGGATTGACTATGAATCATTAGACAGAATAATAGAATTTCAAATTGAAAATAAAATAGATGCTATTGTAGTTGCAGGTACTACAGGAGAGGCAGCTACACTTACAGATGATGAGTACAAATCACTTTTAAAGCACACTGTAGAAAGAGTGGCGAAAAGAGTACCGGTTATAGCGGGAAGCGGTGCTAATAATACGCAAAAAGCTATAATTCAGTCTAAGTGGGCTGAAGAGGCAGGTGTAGATGGACTTTTAGTAGTGAATCCTTATTACAATAAAGGAACACAAAAAAGCTTGATTACACATTATAAAGCTATTGCAGATTCTGTGAATACACCTATTGTGGTTTACAACGTGCCAGGTAGAACTGGTATGAACATATCAGTGGATACAATAGTTAGTTTGAGTCAAATAGAAGGTATAGTGGCTGTTAAAGAGGCAAGTGGAAACTTTGATCAAATATCAGAAATACTAAGAAGAGTAGATGATTCTTTTGCAGTTTATTCAGGTAATGACAATACGGTAGTTCCACTATTGTCACTTGGAGGAAGAGGTGTGATATCCGTCGTATCAAACGTAATGCCTAGAAAAACTCACGATATGGTCATGACGTATTTAGAAGGAGATGTTAAGGAATCAGCATCTATACAGCATTATCTAAATACACTGGTAAAGGCACTTTTTGTAGAGACAAACCCTATTCCAGTTAAAAAAGCTATGGAGTGGATGGGATATTGCAATGGCGATGTTAGATTACCACTTGAGAAAATGACAGAAGAAACTCAGCCGGTGCTTAGAGAAGCCATGATCAGTTTGAATTTGCTAGAGGATTAAAGGAGGATACCATGACAAAGGTAATAATATACGGAATAGATGGAACTATGGGAAAGGTACTCAGAAAAATAGTAGATGAAACAGAAGGATTTGAGTTGGTTGCTGGAATAGCACCTAAGGCTGAAGGTGAGAGAGGGGACAAAATATATACTAGTCTAAATGATACTCTTGTCAATGCAGATTTACTTATAGATTTTTCTCATCCAGCAAATTTAGATGAAATTTTAAACTATTCTAAAGAACACAGTTTACCTACTCTTATTGCAACTACAGGGTATAACGAGGATGAACTTAGAAAAATAGAAGATGCGGGAAACGATATTCCGATATTATGGTCTACTAATTTATCACTAGGGGTGAATCTAGTCGAGCTAATACTGAGCTCATTTGGTCACTTATTAGCAGATGGAAGGGACGTAGAACTTATAGAAAAACATCACAATAAAAAAATAGATGTGCCAAGTGGTACAGCGCTGACATTAGCAAGAGCGGTGCAAGCAAGTCTAGATGTAGAGAGACCATTAAAATATGGAAGAAGTGAAAATGGAAAGAGACAAGATGAAATAGCTATTCATGCAATCCGTGGAGGAACTATAGTAGGAGAGCACCAAGTACATTTTGCAGGAGATAATGAAGTAATAGAGATAAGACATACAGCTCAGTCAAAGGCAATATTTGCCCGAGGAGCTCTTAGAACAGGTGAGATGCTGAGAACTCAGAAAAAAGGATTTTTTACAATGCAATCACTTTTGAAAACTCAGATGTAGAAAAGAGATTTAGTTATAGCGATTATGAGAAATTAAACATGAGATATTGAAATGATTAGGAGGAATAAAAATGGAAAAAGATTTTATAAACCCGTATGCCATAGCGGAATATATAAAAGAAGCGACGAAGGTGACTCCTGTTAAAGTCTACTTAAATGGTGATATAGAGAAAATGGAATTTAGTGATTGTCAGTGTTTTAGAGGTATCGGTTCAGCTATTTTGATTGGTGAATTGGAAGTTATAGAAAATCAAATAGAAAAATATGAAGACTTGATTGACAACTATCATGTAGAATACGATAGGCGCTTATCAGCTATACCTCTTTTAGATACTAGAAAGGTGAAAGCAAGGATAGAGCCAGGAGCAATAATTAGAGATAGAGTTGAAATTGGAGATAGAGCTGTCATCATGATGGGTGCTGTGATAAATATAGGAGCAACTATTGGTGAAGGAACTATGATAGATATGAATGCTGTGGTTGGTGCTAGAGGTACAATTGGTAAAAATGCCCATATAGGAGCAGGAGCAGTGATAGCAGGAGTATTAGAGCCGCCAAGCAAGACACCTGTAATCATAGAAGATGATGTATTAGTAGGAGCAAATGCAGTAGTGCTAGAAGGCGTTAGAGTTGGGCAGGGATCAGTAGTTGCAGCTGGAGCCGTAGTTACAGAAGATGTGCCAGCTGGAGTTGTAGTTGCAGGAAGTCCGGCTAGAATTATAAAGGAAAAAGATGAAAAAACAGCGGAAAAGACAGAGATACTAGAAGATTTAAGAGGGTGATTTCGTGAGATTATTAGAAAAAGATAGAGATTATATTGTAAATACCTACAAGAGATTGCCACTTGAAATAATAAAAGCTAAAGGTAATTATATATACGACGCAGAGGGAAATGCCTATTTTGATACTATGATGGGAATATCAGTAAATAACTTAGGACATAGTCCAGATAGCGTAGTAGATGCAATAGAAAATCAATTGAGAGCTTATGGACATTTATCTAATTATTTTGCCAGTTACCCAAGTGTTGAACTTGCAGAACTTTTAGTTGAGAATAGTTTTGCAGACAAAGTTTTTTATACAAATTCTGGTACAGAGGCTACAGAAGCTGCACTTAAGCTAGTAAAGAAATGGGGAAATGAAAGAGGCAAAAAGCAGATTTTGTCAGCATTAAATTCATTTCATGGAAGAACTACAGGTGCGCTTGCACTTACAGGTCAAGCAAAATATCAAGATGCATTTAGACCTCTAATACCAGGCGTCATGCATTTCAAATACGATGATTTGGAATCTCTAGAATGCGCTATCAGTGATCAGACAGCCGCTGTATTTGTAGAATTGGTACAGGGTGAAGGTGGCGTTAGACCATTGTCTAAGGAATTCGTTAAAGGACTTGTAGAATTGAAGAAAAAATATGACTTTTTGATAGTTATAGACGAGATTCAGACAGGGCTTGGAAGGGCAGGTTCACTTATGGCATATCAAAATTATGATTTGAAGCCAGACATAGTTTGTCTAGCAAAATCACTTGGAGGAGGACTTCCTCTTGGAGCTATGCTAGTTAGAGAACCATATGCAGAAGTACTAAAACCTGGAGATCATGGAACTACATTTGGAGGGAATCCTATAGCTTGTGCTGCGGGCTGTGCTATAGTAAAAAATATACTTGCAGATGGATTTTTTGAAGATCTAGATAGCAGAAGTGAATACTTCATAGAGAAACTCGAAGAACTAAAGAGTATGAAACCAGATAAAATATCAGACGTCAGGGGTATGGGCATGATGATTGGCTTAGAACTCACAAGTGATGCATTAGAAGTTAGAGATCGAGCTTTGAAAGATGAAAAACTTCTAATAAATGTTACTAATGGATGTGTCATAAGACTTTTACCAAACCTTAGAATCACGAGAGAAGAAATAGATGCTGTGGTAGAATCATTATCACGAGTAATTTAACAAAATTTTAGTACACATTTATAGCGATATCTTTTACAATTGTATTGTAAGAGATATCGCTAATTTTATTTACAGTCGGGAGATGAGAATGTGAAAAAGCATTTATTTTTAACAGGGGAAATTCAAATAGGAAAATCAACACTCATAGCCAAGTATAGAGAGTACCTAAATGGTAAAAAACATTGGTCTGGTTTTAGAACTTGTCCTTACATAGAAGATGGAGTACACAGCGGTTTTCAAATGATAGGAGCAAATGAAAATCCAAGAGTGAGAGATGCGCATATAGTAGGAATAAAAGATGAAGATGCGAGTAGATTTAAGGGTATTTGCGAGGTATTTGATACATACGGTGTAGAGTTACTCAAGGAAGCGAGAGAACATGAAGAGGACATGGTTATAATGGATGAATTGGGATTTTTTGAGTTAAATGCTATAAAATTTAGAGAAGCAGTACACTCTGTGCTAGATGGAAATCAAAGGACATTAGGAGTAATTAAAATTAAAACAAATCCATTTCTAGAAGAAGTAAAACAAAGAGAAGATGTGCTTGTTATGGAGATAAATATAGATAATAGAGATGAAATGCTACATAAAATAATTGAATTTTTTAGTGATGAGTTGTTGTAGCTTATTCGGGTATATAAAGTGAATCAGTAAGTAAAACTTCATCAAATTGCAATAAATTTGTAACCTTGATGATGCAAGGATTTGATAGAATAAACCCAAGTACAAGGTTAGTTTTGCAGAAAATGGGGTGAAAATCATATGAAAAGTTTTAGAATTATTGGTTTTATACTAATCTTCATGTTATTGCTAACTGGATGTAGTTCTAGTCATGCTAGAACGTCAAATCAGACAGTTAAGAGTAAAGACGAGATATTGAAAGAAATGAAAAATGATATAGTAAATGGTAAAACAATAGAGAAAGAAAAATCAGTTGAAGAAGAGTTTGTAGATGGAGAATTAGATACATTAGAGATGAGAATACAGCCTCCAGAAGGTTTTACGCGCATAGGTGTTCAGGAGGGTAGCTTTGCAAAGTTTCTTAGAAATTTACCACTCAAAAGTGAAGGGAGCACGGTACATTACTATGATGGCAGAGAAAAACCAGCAGAAGGGGTTTATGCAGCTGTGGTAGATTTAGATGTAGGAGATAGAGACTTGCAACAATGTGCTGATGCTATAATGAGGCTTAGAAGTGAGTATCTGTGGCAAAAAGGAGAACATGAATCAATTAGTTTCAATCTTACAAATGGGTTTAAAGTTCCTTATAGCGACTGGAAGGCTGGCCACCGAGTAATATTTGAAGGAAATGAAACGAGCTGGATATTAGCTACAGATCCATCTGATGACTACCAGACATTTAGAGATTATTTAGATTTCATATTCACATATGCAGGTACATTATCTCTTTCTCGAGAGCTAAATTCAAAGAATTTTAAGGATATGCAGATTGGAGATATATTGATTCAAGGGGGTTCACCAGGTCATGCAGTTATAGTTGCAGATATGGTGGAAAATCGTGAGACAAAGGAAAAGAGATATTTGTTGATACAGAGCTATATGCCAGCACAGGATATGCAGGTATTGCTAAATCCTAAAGATCAAAATGGTGGGGTGTGGTATTCTTTAAACGAAACGACTGAGATTCAAACACCAGAGTGGATGTTTAGTGTAGAGGATCTAAAATCATTTTAAAATATAAAGATTAAAACCGTACAGATTTATGTCTGTGCGGTTTTTAGATTCACCCGCTACGCGGGTGGTACTAAGGCGCTTTAGCGGTGAAAAAAACCATTTATTATAATAAAGCGAGGTAAGCAAACCTAAAAATTATAACAAAGGATGTCTTATAAATAGTGAAGTATATAAATAGTTTAGTACATACAAAATAGGATTGTAAATAGTATATAGTATTTGCACCAAAATATAGAAGACAAGTGATTTATGGAAATATAGAAAGTGACATAGGAAAAATATTGATACAGTTGTGCGAATACAAAAGAGTAGAGATAATAGAAGTTGAATCATATAAAGATTATATACACATGCTAGTGTCAATACCACTGAAAATAAATGTTTCATTACTCAGGGGATATTTGAAAGGGAAGATTAGTCTGATGATATTTGATAGACATGCTAATTTAAAATATAAGTAGTGGAAACGGAGGATTTTAGTGTAAGGACTATTATGTGAATACAGTAGGACAAAATAAAAAAATAGGAATAAATAATAGACCCTATTGAGGGGAAGTGTGAGAATAAAAAACGGTTGGAAGGCTAATCAATGTGTCTTAAAGCACAATCAAGTACCATGACCTTAAAGGGCGAAAGCAAATATTCATTTGATTAAAAAGGAAATAATCTAAAAAATAGTAGTATTAACTATTAAATTTAATAGTTAATACTATTGACGGTGATTAATTAAGCTGATAAAATTTAGAAGAAGATATATTCTAAATTTGAGAAAGGAGCAACAAATGATAAAAAATAAAAAGACGATATATGTAGTTGTTTTTTGTATTGTATTATTGCTAGCAGTTTTTTTTGTAATCAATTCGAGTTCAAAAATTGATGAAGAGGCAATTGCCGTTGAAATGAATAAAGGGCCGTATGATGTAGATGGAGTAGGAATGAAATCAGTACTCTTGAAAGAAAAAAAAGATATAGAAAAATTTAAAAAGGCAATTGATAGTATAAGCTATGATAAGGTTGAGGACTATGAGAATTATACTGGAGAAACTATATATGGACCTACGTATACTGCAGAAATTCAATACAAAGATTCTCAAAAAAATGTTGGAATTTCATATACACCATCCTACAATCAAATGATTGTTGGTGATAAGGTATATATACTAAATGAAAGTATAGAAGAAATATTTAGTGATTATTTAAAATAACACTGAATAAATGGATAAGCGAATTTTCTTGCACTAGATTGTAAGGAAATTCGCTTATTTTTATAAATAAAAAAAATTAACATAAAAATAACTTAAAAACTATTCGAAAGATTGAAAAAATACCGAAAAGATAATACAATATATAAATAAAGATGTTCACAATTAGTGTAAATAAATAATTGGAGAGAGGAGGAGTAATATGCAAAATTGGTGGAATGGACTGAGCAATTTAGAACACATACTTTATTATATCGCTGTTCCTGCTACATTGGCACTTGTAATTCAAACAATAATGACATTTGTTGGAATGGGTGGAGATGCGGATGTAGATATACCGGTTGGTGAAGTGGATGGAGATTTTGAAGGGGAGTTCGATGGAGATTTTGAAGTCTCATTTCAGATATTTACAGTCAGAAATTTTATAGCATTTTTTACATTCTTTTCATGGGGGGCGCTTTGGGCCGTATCTAGTGGAAAGAGTGAAACGACTTCGCTAATACTTGGTGTTATAAGTGGTGGGATCATGATGATGGTTTCAGCAGGGCTATTTTATGGAATGAAAAAGATGACATCTAGTGGAAATCTAGATATAAAAAATGCATTAGGTAAAGAAGGAGAAGTTTATCTAACTATACCAAAATCTAAGGAAGGTATGGGAAAGATTCAAATCAAAGTTCAGGACAGTCTTAGAGAATTAGAAGCTATGACTGAAAGTACTGCTCCTATACAAACTAGAGAATGGATAAAGGTTGTGGGAGTAATGAATAATCAAGTGGTTTTGGTTGAAAAAGTTAGCAAAAAAACATCTTTAAAAAAGGATAATTAAAAAACAGACTAGGAGGAATTGACATGGAAGGATTGATTTACATAGCAGTGGTAGTCGTATTTATATTTGGATTACTAGGTGCTTTATTTTCAAGGTACAAAAAATGCCCATCGGACAAAATTTTAGTTAAATACGGTAAGGTTGGTAAAAGTGGTGATGGTGGCAATAAGTCAGCTAATTGTATTCACGGTGGAGCCGCATTTATTTGGCCAGTATTCCAATCATATGCATTTTTGGATTTGACACCAATATCTATAGAGGTAAATTTAACAAATGCACTTAGTAAGCAAAATATCAGAATTGACGTACCATCTAGATTTACAGTAGGGGTATCAGTAGAACCTGGAGTGATGCAAAATGCAGCAGAACGTCTTTTAGGACTTCAGAGAACAGAGATACAAGAGTTAGCTAAAGATATCATATTTGGTCAATTGAGACTCGTTGTAGCAACTATGGATATCGAAGAGATAAATACAGATAGAGACAAATTCTTAGCGGCAGTATCAAATAATGTCGAGACAGAACTTAAGAAAATAGGTCTTAGACTAATAAACGTAAACGTTACAGACATAAACGATGAATCGGGCTATATAGATGCACTTGGTAAAGAAGCTGCAGCTAAAGCAATAAACGATGCTAAGAAAAGCGTTGCTGAGAAGAATAGAGATGGTTCTATCGGTGAGGCAAATGCAACTAGAGACCAGAGGGTTCAAGTCGCAGAGGCAAATGCAACTGCTGTAGAGGGTGAAAACCTTTCTAAAGTAACTATAGCTCAGTCTGATGCAGACAAAAGGGTTAAAGAAGCCGAAGCTAATAAAATTGCAGTATCTGCAGAGAAAATTCAAGCTGCTAAGGCTCTTGAAGAATCATATGTAGCAGAGGAACTTGCAGAGAAACAAAGAGCGAGAAAAGAGAAAGCTACTAAAGAAGCCGATGTTATCGTAAATGCAGAAATCGATAAGAGACGTATGGAAATTGATGCAGAGGCAGAGGCAGAAAAGGCAAGACGTCATGCTCGTGGTGAAGCGGATGCTATATATGCAAAAATGGAAGCCCAAGCGAAAGGTATGAACGAAATTCTTGTTAAACAAGCAGAAGGTTTCAAAGCCCTAGTAGAGGCAGCTAATGGAAATGCTCAAGAAGCAGCTATGCTTATGATTGCAGATAAATTAGAAGATTTAGTTAAGATTCAAGTAGAAGCTATCAAAAATCTTAAAATTGATAAAGTGGTTGTTTGGGATGGAGCAAATGGAGGTGGAGATGGTAAAACATCTACAGCTAATTTCTTATCAGGCATGATGAAATCTATCCCACCAATGAACGATTTATTCCAGATGGCAGGACTTCAGCTTCCTGATTACCTAGTAAAAGAAATGGAAGAGAAAAAAGATCAAATGATTCAGGACGCTATAGAAGCTCCAGTGGTAGATGCAGAATTTGAAAAAAATGAAATCGCAAAAGAAGAGCAGTTAGAAGAAAAATAATAATTATAGAAGGCGGAGAGCAGCATGAAATTAATCAGAAATGATGATTTCATGCTGCTTTTTTTGTAAACTTTGTTAATCATAACTACAAATAAGTGCTTTAATTGTGACTGTGGGTATAAGTAAAGTGAAGATGGACGATAGGAGGTGAGATATTGAAATTAAAGTTGATTGCTATTATATTTTTATGTACTATTCTAAGCTCACAAGCTAAAGCACAGGATATAGTTGATATAGATAGAGGTGCAAGTTATTTATCAAGTGATATTCATTCACAGGCTGTAGCACTTTCAAAAAAATATCCCGATATACTTGAGATGGAGAGTCTTGGAAAATCATTTGATGGCAAGCAGATATATGCAATTAGAATTTCGAAAGATATATCTCAGATCAGTAGAAGTGCCAAATTTAATGTAAGCAAGCAGCATTATTTAGTTGAATCCGGAACGCACGCTAGGGAGACGTTTAATCCAGTGCTCGTGATGAAAGAGATAGAACTTTATTGCAAGGATTACTACAACGAAGCGACTATACCAGAATTTAATATGCATGAGATACTAAATACATCGGTTATTCACTTTTTGCCTCTCACAAACCCAGATGGATTCGATTTGGTAAAAAAGGGAGAAGATTCTATAAGAACACCTCGTGCAAGAGAAAGCATCTCTAGAGTAACGTATATAGACAAAAATTACTATAAAGCAGGTCTTAGAGGAGTTGATTTTAATAGGAATTATCCGTCTAGATACTTTGACTTTGACGAAAATAAATGGATAGATTTGTGGAAAAAGTATCCTGGTGATTTGTTTAGAGAAGAACCATCTTGGGCTTATTTTCACGGAACAAAGCCTGCTTCCGAGCCAGAAGTTAAGATAGTCATGAATTATGTAGACAGGTATGATTTCAGAAATTTTGTATCGTATCATTCACAAGGTCAAATTCTTTATTGGCATCAATACTATTTTTCAAGTAAATACAATGAAAGAGCTAAATCACTTGCCAAGGTATTTGAAAAAATTACTGGTTATGAGATGATGAACAGAGGAAATGGTATTGGCAGTGGGTACTTGTCTGATTATACAACTCATCGCACATTGAAGCCTATAGTAGTGGTAGAAACCATAGCAGAAAATGCAGATAGACCTACGCCACAGAGTTATTATAGAGCAGCTTATGACAAAAATAAGCTATTGCCCCTATATGCAATAATGGAAGGGCAGAGAGTGGGTTATCACAAATATAGATTGTATGTTGATAATATTTACAAAAGAGATTTTGAAGAATACAGATATGCAAAAGCACATCAAATGGAGAGTGGTGGACAAATAATAGAGGGAGAAGGAATTCCAGATTTCAGAATAGAAACGCCTTGATGATATATGATATAATAACGGTGAGCTAATATATATTTTTGAAAGGATGATTTGTGTGAAACTGAATTACAATCAAAGCGTAGATGACATAGTGGCATTTAACATCCACCATTTGAATCATTCAAAAACTGGTAAGAAAGCTTTAATGATTCAAAGACTTGTAGGGCCAATTATGTTTATTGTAATGTTTTTTGTAATAACGATGATATCTGACATACCTGCATGGTATTGGGGTATTTCATTTGCAATAGCTGCTGTACTTTGGGTAATATTTTATCCAAAAAGTGTAGTGAAACAAGTTGAAAAACGAGTGAGAAAAATGATAGAAGAAGATGATAACAAGGGTTTAATAGGAGATAGAGTTGTAGAAATTAGTGAAAATGGTATAGATGTAACTACAGATTATAGCAAAGTAAATCACAGCTGGGAATCTGTAAATAAAATTGAGCAGGACGAAAAATACATCTATATCTACCAGAGCTCAATGAGCGCTGTAATGATTCCTAAAAGTATTTTTGATACTGATGAAGATATGGAGAATTTGTTAAAAACAGTTGAGGCGTTTGCTGGAAAATAAGTTGAGCAATTTATTTGAAATTGAGAAATACTGAAAATTTATTTTCATTAGATAGAGTTGAATATTGTGAAAGAAGTTGCTACGAGATATGAGAAAATATCTTGTAGCAACTTTTTTTGTAAAAATATAAAAGGTTTTGGTCATAGGGCAATGAGATATAGAGAAATGAAAGCATAGTTTTTTCTAATATTTGCTTCACTTAGATTGTTTAGACCACTAATGACTCCTAAGGTGAGTTTAGTAGTCGGATTAGTCCTGATAATAGGATTTATAATACTAGATTTTGGATTTCATTTCAATTTTGAATCAATCGTATTTAGAAGAATGCGTCTTCGTACCATCAAAAAACACAAGAACAAGGAATTTAAGAAATCATTAGGCTACAAAGTATTTGACATAGATGATGATGGTATAAGAGCGAGAACGGCATATGATTTCAACAAGTTGAGCTGGAATCGAATAGTAAAGGTGGTCAAAAGTGATATAAATTATAGTTTATACATATCGCAGATTGAAGCTATAGTCATCCCTAAGCGAGCATTTGAATCACAAGATCAAATTGACGAATTTGAGAGTATTGTGAAGAGAAATATACAAAAACATATGGCGGTATAATTTAGACAAGCAATGAATGAATTAAACTACATCATTGAAGAATTGAAAAGATAAAGAATCCCCCTATAAATCTAATCAATTAGATTTATAGGGGGATTTGTTAGGTTATATAGTAAATTTTAGCTACACATAGTAATATCGCTATCTTCATCATCCCAGCACTCAGTATTTTTAAGTCCTTTGATAGAAGAGGCTTTAAACACTGGATTCTTTCCAGCTTTCTTTTGAATTTGATAATCCTTTAGAGCTGCAAAGGCAAACTTGCCAAGCAATAATATAGCTATAAGGTTGATTATTGCCATAGAACCCATGAAGAGATCTGCTAGATTCCAAACTATATCAATCTTACTTCCAGCTCCCCAAAATACCATATAAACTACAGCTAAACGGTATATAGTTACTAGTACTTTATTAGAATTCATAAATTCTATATTAGTTTCTCCGTAGTAGTAATTACCAACTATAGAGCTAAATGCAAATAGCAAAATACATATAGAAATAAATATACCACCCCAAGCACCTACTTGAGAGCTAAGAGCTGTTTGAGTAAGCTCTATACCCTTATCACTACCAGTTTGATATACTCCACTTATTAGAATCAAAAATGAAGTTGCAGTACATATAAGTATAGTATCTGTAAATACTCCGAGCGTTTGAATCAAACCTTGTTTTACTGGATGAGAAACCTCAGCTGTTGCAGCTGCATTAGGAGCACTACCCATACCAGCTTCATTTGAGAATAAACCTCTCTTTACACCTTGAGTTACTACGGTAGCTAGTACTGCACTACCAAAAGGTCTTATTCCAAAGGCACTTTCAAATATAAGTGAAAAAATTCCAGGTATCATAGATATATTTTTTACTATTACAAAACCAGCAATACATAGATAAGCAACAGCCATTACTGGAACGATAACTTCTGTTACCTTAGCGATTCTGTGGACTCCACCGAATATAATTATAGCAGTAAATACAGCAAGAGCTATACCCATATGAATTTTATCTATGCCGAAAGATTCGTTTAAAGCTGCTGCAATAGTATTCGATTGAACTGCATTGAATACAAGTCCAAAACAAAGAGTTATAAGTATAGAGAATGCTATTCCCATCCATTTAGCTCCGAGTGCTTTTTCCATATAGTAAGCAGGACCACCGCGGTATCCATCACCATCTTTTACCTTGTAGATCTGAGCAAGAGTACTTTCGACGAAACTAGAACCAGCACCGATTAGCGCTATTACCCACATCCAAAATACAGCGCCAGGACCACCAGCGGCAATTGCAAGTGCTACACCAGCTAGATTACCAGTACCTACTCTAGAAGCAGTACTTATACAAAATGCTTGAACAGAAGAGACTCCTTTTTTGCCTTTTGAACTAGCACCTTCAGTTAAAAGACGAATCATTTCAGGTAACATTCTAAACTGAACTCCACCAGTTCTAATAGTAAAGTAAAGACCTAATGTAATAAGCATAAATATAAGTACATATGACCAAAGTATGGTATTACCAGTATTGACAAATGAATTTAAAATATCATACATATAAAAAAACCTCCTTAAAAATAAATATCAGATCTTTTGAAAGAAAGCACGACAGTCAAAAGATCTGAAGAAATATTTCGAATTTGTAATAAAATTATTCTAACATATATTTGCAACAAAATAAATAAAAATAACGAAAGTAAAAATATTCTGAAAAATGAAGTTTGTTAGAAAGCCCAGAATATACAAATACATTTGAAAAAAAGAATAAAATGAAACAAAACTTGCAATATAGCATTTGTGGTAAAATAGTTTGTAAAACAATTCATAGGAGGGATTATTTATGAGAAAGAGTTATAATAAATTAATTAGAGACAAAATACCTGAAATAATTGAGAGTTCGGGCAAAACGTATAAATTAGAAATAGCTGATACGAAATTGTATAGAGAAAAACTTCATGAAAAATTGATAGAAGAGGCAAGTGAATTTAGAGATGAACCTTGTGCTGAAGAAATGGCTGATATATTAGAGGTATTAGAAGCGCTCATGAGTGAATACGGTATATCTAGAGATAAGGTACTTGAAGTAAAAGAAAAAAAGGCGACCGATAGAGGCGCCTTTGAAAAACGATATATATTAGATTACGTAGATTAAGGGATTAAATCCTTTTTGTCAAATTCTATGACAATCATATCTTCGCTAGACATATAGTGAATTCTACCAGAGAGAGTATTTGTAACTAAGTGATATACACTGTATAGTTCTATACCTGATGCATGCCTAGTAAATCTAGAGAGAGTAAAGGGATCGAACAATAAATCTCTCTGATCTGTAGTTATGGCTGGACCAGAATCCTTGTAAGAGAGTTTTATATGACCTTGTGACTCGCTAAGTGATAGAAAAATTTGACCATGGAGTGTATTTTGTAAATTGTAGTATACAGAAAATTTTATTAAATTTAACAAAATATCGTGAAAAAGCATAGGGTAAAATTTAATTTCTATGCTTTTTTTGCAGTCCAAGTAGAAATCAATTTTTTGATTTCCAGATAAATCATTTATTCTAAGAGATGTATTTTCAAAAACTTCTTCTAATTTAAATGTTTTAAAAATACCATGCTTAGGATTTGTGTTGATTTCTTTCAATGATGAAAGTATCTTGTTAGCAGAAAGCAAACTAATAGTTGCAAATTGCGATAAATCTATCAGTTCATCTAATTGCTTTTCTAAGAATTTTTTGCTCAAATTGCCTTCAACTAATTTAGCATTTAGCGTATTTAATTTTGTTTCGAAATTAGATACGCTAGTTATAGCATTGCCGACAGGGCTTCCAAGTTTATGTGATATTCCACCTAGCATTAGACCTAAGCCTTCTAGTTTTCGAGCTTCTAATAGGCGGTCTTGAGTATTTTGTAAATCCTCTAAAGTAGCTTGAAGTTCCTCGTTCATTGCAAGTAAATCTTGAGTTCTTTCTGCAATTTTCATATCTAGTTCTATATTGTGCATTTGTATAGTCTTAAATGAACTTTGAAGATTTCTTTTCATAGAGTCTATTGATCTTGCAAGAATACCCAATTCATCTGATTTCAATAGATACGATTCAGGTAATTTTTCATCATAATTTCCAGAGCCTATTTTGTGTATTTTAGATGAAAGCGTTTCGATAGGTGTTGCTATTTGATTACTCAAAAACAGAACTATAATCATTGAAATTAGCATGCATATGACCAAAATATAAGCTAATTTTGATAAAAATGAATTTAAATGACCATAGACATCATCTTTAGCTACTGACATAGCTAATATCCAATCATTGTCTAATTTTTGAAATGCTAATACTTTTTCTTGATTATCATACCAAGTGTATTCGATTAGACCGCTATTTTCATTTTTCATTTCTTCATAAAATGATTTGAAACCGCCATTATTAACTTCAGATATATGATCGTCGATAGAGAAGTCAGGATGAATTATGAAATTTCCTCTATCATTTATGAGCATTGCGTAACCTGAATCAAAAACTTTCAGATTTTCTAAATCATTTTTTATGTCGTCAAATATGAAATCAGTACCTATTACAGCTAATAAATGTCCGTCTTTATACAAGGGTTTTGTATGAGATATAAATATAAATGGAATGTCGAATGTTGAAGGATAGGGATCTGTCCATATAGCTTTTCCTTGAAGTATTGGTTGATAGAACCATGCTTTTTTTTCGTAATCATTGTCATAGTAATCCATAGTGGCCTCTGGAATTCTATCTAACATTCCATCGCCATCAGCATCTATGAACCATATATCATGAGCTTCATTTATCAAGTCAGGATTGAAGTAAATATAGACATCTTCGAAATTTAATGCGAATTCGTATACTATTGGAGTAAGGTAATTTTTATAATTTTTTAGATAATTTGGTTCGCTAAAAACAGCCTTAGTATCAAATGTTGCTAGTACAATTGATTCTAAAGATCGTATAACAGTGATGCTATTTTTTAGTTGAGAATTAAATCTTGCAGTGTATTCAGCTGAGATTAAATGCAATTTTTCTTCAGCATCTCTTTTCATAAAATTAGTTGCATAATTCAAGCTAAAGCTTCCAACTACGATCATTATTATAGTAAGCATCAAAAAATAAAGCAAAAATAATTTTTGTCTTATTCCTATTTTACAGTTTTTAAACATAAAAACACCTCTATTCTATATAGTATAAATACCACGAAAAGAGGTGTATCAATCTTATGAATTGCTTGAAATAGATTTTTTAGCTAGATATACAAATAATAGAGCTAAAACAGCCATCATACTACAAATTGCAAAACCATAAACAAAATTAATATTAGAGAATCTACCTATTATGATATTGCTTGGAATACCTATGCAGTCAATAATCATGGCATAAATAGACAATAAAGTAGCGCGATCGCCACTAGAAATAGATTTGTTTTGAAAATCTGATACTATTGGCTGAGATATGCTTACAAGCCCAGCTATAGATGCGACGCCAAGTATAGCTACAAATGGAGATTTTGTAAAGATTAGCAGAGAACAAATGATACCAATTAGCAAACATATCGCTAAAAGTGTATTGAAATTTCCAAATCTCCTAACTAATTTGTATGACTTTCCAGCGCTCAATCTAACTATCTGTACTATTATTAGTATTAGACCAAAATAAGTTATAGGAATACTTGCTTTTATATACAAGTTTTGATTCAAGAATACTGTTATTGCTTGGTTTATTTCAAATAACATAGCAGCGGCAACAACTATATACACTATATTTTTATTTGAAATAGCAACTTTAATATTTTTGAAAATCGATGTATTAGACTTTTTCAGATGATCTAGGTCCTTTAAGAAAAAGGAAAGTATCAGACTAATGCCATATGGAAATATAGTGAAAAATGAAGTCCATTCCATTCCAAATTGTATGATAAAAGACGAAATACCAGAAGCTAATAGAAAACCTAGGCTAGAGATCATAGCGTAGTGACTAAAAACTTTATCCGAATTTTTATTGTCAATAGATTCATACAAGAGAGCTTGGTCACAGCCAGATATTCCTGACACTGCAACAGCTAGAAAAATTCTTTCCAACAAGAATGAATAAAATCCAAAAGCTCTCCAAAATATAATTTTTGAAATAAAGAAGAAACCATTTGCTAGAATTAAAGTCCTCTTATATCCGATTCTGTCGGCAATCCATCCCCATGGAATTTCAAGTAAAATCATAATAGCAAGGCAACATGATTCTATCAGAAATATTTCACCTAAGCCTAGACCACGAGACTGTCTGTAAAGAGTGGCAATAGGGCCGTAGAATACAAATCCTTGTAAAAATATGATTGTAAAAAGTATATAAACATTGCGTTTAATTTTCATTTTGAAACCTCCTAAAATATAAAAAAAGTGTAGTCAAATAGACTACACTCTCTAAGCAAATAGGAGGTAGCCGTATTTAACCCGATACAAATATAGACACAAAAAACAACTTGATAAAATCAAGCATTTAAAAAATTATAGTGTCTAAGATTAATTAAATCGGATTAACGGCTGGCATATTCTAAGTTCTCCTTTGAAATCGTATTTTTATTATTCGTAAATAATATCATAGAATACTCAACTTAGCAAATAATGATTGACAAAAAAATCAAAAAAACATAAATTGCAACGTGAATTTAAGATGAATTTAAGAAAATTCTGTCATCCTATAATTGAGTAAAAGGGGGAATTCATTATGAATATGAAAAAGAAATGGAAATCAATACTAATGGCAGCTGGGATAGCATTTTTTACAGCTTTATTGCCAGCAGGTCAAGTAAATGCACAAGAAACGCTAAAATTACCCAGTGATTGGGCACTAGTTGACTCACAAATGGCTTATTATTATGATTTGATAGATGATAATGATTGGGGGAATTTCAGCGAAAATATTTCAAAAGAGGCTTTAGAAAAACTTTGCCTGAACCTATATCAATCATTGAAATCGCAATGTGATGAAGATAATATTCCAGAGTTTACAGAGAATATATCAGAGACTGATCAAATCAATAGAAGAATGGTGTGTGTGGCACTTTATAGAGCGCTTGAAGCTTCCATGCCAGATGTAGATTTTGATGCACCAGTTGAACACAAAGCGCTTTATAAATCGCAATTATCAGATGCTGTTTATGCTATGACATATAGAGGCGTGCTCAGCAGTTTAGATCTAAAAGATTTGAATTTAGAAGATAAAGCTAGTAGAGAAATGGCATATGTATTGTCAGCGAGGTTATATGAGACAGCTAAAAAAATGACAGATGAGGTTTCAGAAGGGACTTTTTATAAGGTGACAAAGGGCAATAAATCGATGTATATACTTGGAACAATGCATTTATTGCAGGCAAAGAGCTATCCATTCCAAGAAGATATATACAAAGCCTTTGATGAGGCTGAAAAATTGGTTGTAGAGCTAGATTTATCAGACCAAGAAGGACTTAATTATTTTACCACCAGACAATTTTATCAAGGCGAAGAGAGTTTGAAAAATCATTTGAGCGAGTCACTATACAATGAATTAAAGGAAAAAATAGTTAGTATGAATTTAGACCCAGAAGTGTATATGAAGTTAAAACCATGGGCTATGAATTTATTTTTACAGACACAATTGACTGAAAGTCCAGCTACTGAAACAATTATGGGGCCAGATATGTATTTTGTAGCAAGAAATCTCGGCAAAAAGGAAGTTGTTGAATTAGAGGGCTGGGAATTCCAAACAGACTTGTTTAATGATTCTGATGAAAAGATGCAGATAGATATGTTAAAAGACATTTTGGAAACTGCTGATGAGAAATCAGATGAATCAAAAGAAGACATGACAAAAATTCAGGAAGCTAGAGAAGATATGCTCACAGCGTGGGAAAATGGAGAAGCTTATGAGTTAGAGATGATGATTAGTAGCCCTAAAATGGAAGCTAGTAGAGGCGAATTTGAAAGAGAATTTTGGGATAAGAGAAATATAAATATGGCAGAGAAGATAGAGCAGTATTTTGAAGATGAAAGTGAAGATGATTACTTCGTGTTATTTGGAGCTGGTCATTTATATGGTTCAACAGGAGTTATAGAAACATTAGAAGCTAAAGGTTATAAATTCAAGCAAATCAAATAATTTGGCTAAATTTATTAAAAAATATTAAAAATAGGTTGTCGAATATTTTGGGTAAACATAATATGGGAGGTGGAAATTTTGATTGAAAAATTAATAAAACCGCTAGATTATGAAGACCTGAAATATTTGAAGCCGTATTTTGAAAAGTGGGGACCACATACTTCTGATGTAAATCTCACTAATCTATATATTTGGAAAGAAAAGTATCGTTTTCATTGGCTAGAGTTTGAAGGTTACATATGGATTATAAATATAAAGGAAAATAAGTGGTATTTTTCACAGCCAGTTGGAGACTATAAAGATTTAGATAAATTGAAGAAAGCTATTATGAATTTGAAGGAAGAACTAAAAACGCTAAATAGAGGGCTAATTATAAAAAAAGCAGATGAATCCTTTGTATTTGAATTTAAAAAATTGGAGATAGATGCTGAAATTTATGCTAGAGCTGAAGAGATGGATTATGTATATGATTTTTCCAAGCTAAAAAATTTATCGGGCAAGAAATATCATAAGAAAAAAAATCATGTGAATAAATTCATGAGAACATATCCGAATTGGAGATTTGAATTTTATGATGGAAGCCAAAAAGATGACATTGCAAAAATTATGAGCTACTGGTTATCGAAACATAGAGAAGACTACAATACATTGATACATGAGTCTAAGGGAATATTGGAAATAGTAGATAAATGGCAAGAACATCCAATAAGGATGGGACTATTATATGATGAAAATGTATTAGTTGGATTTAGCATATCAGAGCTAGTCTTTGATGATATGATGCTAATACATATAGAAAAGGCTAATACTGAGTATACTGGGGCGTATACTATGTTATTTTATCAAATGGTAAATAGTGAAAAGAATAGTTTGAAGTGGATAAATAGAGAACAGGATTTGGGAATAGAGTCTCTTAGAAAGTCAAAACTTTCGTATCATCCTCAGAAAATGATTGAAAAGTACACTATTAAAATTATTGGCGAGTGAACTCGCTAGTGAATAAAATTTTTATCTGAATTGTTTTGAGGGAGCCGCTCTAATTAGAAGGGCTCCCTCAAAAAATATAGATCTATTTAGCAGAAGCTTGCCTCAATGGTTTACGTGAGGTGAGTTTGATTAAACAAAAATTATTCTATTTGAAAAAGAAAAAATATATGATAGAATGTAGAAAATAAAACGTTAAAATTTTTTTTACGTTATTGAAGTGTTTGAATGATTTTAAGGAGGGGACTTTAATGAAAGTAGAAATGTCTAAGTTTTTACAAGAGAGCAAAACTAGATTGAAAGAACTTGTTGGCAATTTAGGAAAAGACTTTAAATATGTTTCGGTTTTGGGTTCAGATACAACGGGAACGAAGTATCAAGTTACTCAGACTGGAGCATCTATTGGAGAGTCTAATTGGTCAGAGCGAGGATTTGTAGCAAGGGTATACAATGGAATAGGTTATTCAGAGTATTCATTTAATACCATGGATGATTTGTCTGATATAGAAAAGCGAATAAAAACTATTGCGAAAAGCGATGTAGATAATTTGAAATCACAGGGGATGGAATTTGTAGAATATCCTGTAATAGAAGAGGATGAAATTAGCGAAAGCTTTTATGGTGAAGTAGAAAAAGATCCAGAAGCTATGTCTCCAAAAGATGTAATCAATACACTTACTGATTTGAAAAATGAAGGAATGAGTCTTGCAGAATTTTTAATTGACTTTAGAGCTATATATGAGAGTGTTAAAGTGTGCAAGTTATTTATTTCATCAAATAAAGATTTAGAGCAGTCTTATAATTGGGTAAGTAGCTATTTGATTCCTATTGGAAGAAATGAAGAAGGTGTAAAGTACGCTTTTAAAGGATTTTCTGGAATGAAAGGTGCAGAGATACTTGATGAAATGCATTCAGGTCTTCAAGTTGCGGTAAATGAAGTTAAGGACTTATTATCAGCAGAGAGACTGTCTCCTGGTGAATATGATATAATTTGTGACCCAGATATGGCAGGACTTATAGCTCATGAAGCATTTGGTCATGGAGTTGAGATGGATATGTTTGTAAAGCAAAGAGCAAAAGCTGTGGAATTTGTTGATAAAGCAGTTGCTGCAAATGGTGTTAGAATGCATGATGGAGCAAAATCAGCTACAGAAGTATCATCATATCTATTTGATGATGAAGGTACTATTGGAACAGATACTGTAGTAATTGATGATGGAATACTAAAATCAGGGATTTCAGATTTACTTTCTGCTATGAAGTTAGGGACTGTACCGACAGGAAATGGTAAGAGAGAGTCATTTGAAAGAAAAGTATATGCTCGTATGACAAATACTTTCTTCTCACCAGGAGAGAGCACATTAGATGAAATGGTAAAATCTATAGAAAATGGATATTTACTTGAAGGTTTCCAAAGCGGTATGGAAGATCCAAAAAACTGGGGAATTCAATGTGTTGCAATGAAGGGTAGAGAGATAATTGATGGTAAATTGACAGGTAAGATAGTGGCGCCAGTTTATTTGACTGGTTATGTACCAGATTTACTTAAGTCTATATCTATGGTTTCGAAAGATTTCAAATTATCTGGGACAGGAGCTTGCGGTAAAGGTTACAAAGAATTTGTAAAAACATCGACAGGTGGTCCTTATCTCAAAGCTAAAGGGAGGTTGGCATAATGCTAGAAATAATTAAGTCAGTCATATCAGGATTAGAAGTTGATCACTACAAAATAATAGAAGATACTATAGAATCTAAAGAGCTTTTCTTTATAAAAAAGGATTTAGATATGAACAGGGGAAAGGCTGTAGTAAATTATGCAGTTACTATTTATAGAGTATTTGAAGAAGATGACCAAAAATATATGGGATCATCTACTGTAAGTATTTCTCCAACTATGGAAAAATCCGATGTTGAAAAAATTCTTGAGAAGGCAGCTTATGCAGCAACTTTTGTAAAGAATCCATACTATCCTATGGCTAAACCAAGTGAAAAAGAAGCAATGGCTATAGAGAGTCAATTTTCAAAAGAAGATATAATGCAACTTATGATGGGATTTAAAGATAGTATTTACAAAAATGATATGGAAGAACTTGGTGGAGTAAACTCGGCTGAGATATTCTTAAATAGAGGTAAAAGACGTATAGTTACATCTGAGGGAATTGATGTAGAATTTAATCACTACGATGGAGAAATAGAACTTATTACAGACTGGGAAGAAAATGGCGAATCAGTAGAACTTTACAACATGAT
>JAOAQY010000029.1 GCA_025210965.1 Tissierellales bacterium | reverse complement strand
CTCAACATTATCAGTCATATCCAAATCAAGTGAGCTTTTTTTATTTCTAAGAATTTTTTTCAAGTCTGGAATAACAGCTGCGGCTTCAGTACATTCCTTTTCAATGCTATCTGCTATTACAAACACATTAGTGTCGACATTATTTAGAATCTCAATATTCATAACTCCTAGATTTAACTCATTACTTAAAGCTCTTTTGATTCGCGATATGTTCATATACTTTGATGCCTTGACTTTTGATTCAAGTGGCATCTGATACTCTTTTTTAAGGTACTTGCTTACCATCACCTGGCTACATCCAATAGCATTTGCCAGGTCCTCTTGTCTAATGTTCTCAACTTCAACTGCTGTTCTTAACTCTTCTATAAATCTCATATATGTCATCTCCTTTTGTGATTTTTGCGTTTTTATAAAAAATACTAATCTAGCGATTAAAACGATGCATCTCTGAAACTTTCTTGATACTAGTAGCCTTAAGCAAATTTTGCCCTTTGTCCATATAAATAGCTTGTAATTTTTTTAGTACAGATTCAACCTCTCCATAATTCAAATCACTTTCTAACATTAGTTCTTCAATTTTTGTTTCTAGTTCTTTCATAGCATTTACATTTTTCATAATTCCATCTTCTTTCTATTTATTTTTTTGTATCCATTTCAGATTAGATGTATAATTTATTCTGAAAGGAGGTGTTTTTTTGAAACCAAATATTGTTACTACAATTGGTGTTCCTAATAGTAAATTTATTTTAAAAGTTTTTGCTTATCGTAAAATTCGACCAAACGAAATCAATACCGTTGCCGCGGAATGGTTGCGTTTAAATAAACGTCGAACTTTCCCTAAAAGTGGAACTGGCTCTCTTATTACCATTTTTGGACTTGATGGTCGATAGAATCTATAAGTATCTTTGCATTCTGTTTTGTTAATTTAATTGAATCACTACCATCAACTGAAAACAAAATTATAGTACATGTATCATAGTCAGGTACTAATGCGAATATAGTATTACTTATAACTTCATCATTTTCAGACATATTGTATTTTTTGATTAAAGACTTGACTTTATCCAAAATTTCTAAAGACTGGGTAAACGTTAGGTCTTTATCATTAACTATTGAAAATATGTTTTTCACTTTTAAATTTATTTTCTCATCAATTTTATTTTTTTCATCATCATTAGATTTCTGATCTAAAAAAATTCTATCAATTAATCCTTGTCTTAGTATCGAAGTATATTCTGCTTTCATCAACTGTTTTACTTCTCCATCACCATTCATTATTTTAAGCACATGCGTCGAATACCTTTGTATGTTTCTCATTGTTTTTTCTACTTCTATTTCAACTGCTGTCTCAATGTCTGACGTCTTTAATTCTCCTAAATTGATTTTCTCTTGGATATCATCTATGATACTATCCGCATGGTGACATTCTGAAATGGTTATAGTTTTCATATTCGATACAATTTCCAATATCAATTCATCTTTTTCTATAAATCTCATATCTGTCATCTCCTTTTGTAAAGTTTGTTTAAAGTCTTGCTTTGATGATATTAACAAGTTCATCAATATCGCAGGCTCCCATATGAACGGTAATGTTACCAGCATTATCGTTCTTTTGGTTTAAATCCATCTCGCTGACGATAAACTTGCTATTCATTGCTACATACTTAATTTTCTCTGCTATATTACATACATCTGCTGTGCTTAAATTCTTTGTTTCTAAGAAGCTCGTAACTTCCTTTGCTATATTTTCTAATTGAATATCTCTAGATATAAGTTCTGCGTTGTGCCACTCTCTAATTTTCATTATTGATGCGTTCTTCTTTAGTAATTTTTTCATTGTACTCTCCTTTACAATTGTGACTTTAGCGAATAAAACGAGGACTTTCAACAACCTTCTGAATGTCAGCATCATTTAGAACGTTGTTTGCTTTATCCGTGTAAATAATAATCAATTTACTTAATGTACTTTTCACATCTCCATATTTCAAGCCACTTTCTAATATTTCTGATTCAATTTTTTGATAAAGTTTTTCTCTTAATTCTGCTCTTTCGGCTTTTGACTTTTTAATCTCTTCTTTTGATCCATTCTCTAAATTTTTATTCATTCTTTTTTCCTCCTCTATTTATATTGGTAACTTGATTTAAAACTCAAATAAATGTATTTTGAATTATAGTATTTTATCTAATAATTCTATAACTGAAATTTCTAACGATTCACATAAGATTTTTAAGTGCTTTAGATTTGGTGATGTTTTGCCAGTTTCTAAATCACTTAATGTAGTTTGTGGTATTCCAGTTTTTTTAGATAAGCCTGTTTGCGATAATTTTCTTAGTTTTCTATACTTCTTTAAATTTGTTCCAAATTGCATGTGCCCCTCCCCCCTTTTACTAATTAACGTTTTAACGTTAATTGAATAATAACACTTTCTTCGTCTTTAGTCAACGTTTTATCGTTAATGTTTTTGATTTATTTTTGATATACTTGTTTTATCAAAATTTATTATTAGGTGGTGATCTCTTTGAATATCTCACAATGGACTGCAAATAGGCTTCTTTCTCTATGTGAAGAAAAAGATATAACTTTAAATAAACTAGCTACTCTATCTGGAATTACGCAATCAACTTTAAATAGTATTGTTAAAGGTGAAAGCAAAAATCCTAGTTTAGCTACAATAAAGAAAATTTGCATCGGTCTAGATATAAGTATTAAAGACTTTTTTGATAAAGATTTCGATGAATTAGACATCGACTAATACCACCTTTTAGAAATGTGGATTTAAGTATTGCTTATCTGCATTTCTACTAGTACCATGTTCCAATGGCTGTGTAATGTAACCATTCGCCATTTGCGAAATCTACACGGATATGATCTCTTTGCTCTTTTACTTTCACTGCTTGCCAGTTTGCTTTTTCTGACTCGCCTAAAGCTAATTGATGCTTGGCGTATGTTTCATCGAATACTT
>JAOAQY010000028.1 GCA_025210965.1 Tissierellales bacterium | reverse complement strand
TTCTTACTTCTACTTAGCGTCTTTAAGAGCTTCTTGTGCTAACTTGAAGAATCCATCAACTTTGATAGTAGCTCCTGCAATAGCATCTGTGTGCTGATTGTCTTCTTTGAACTCAATCATAGTAGGATCTTGTGTTTCTATCAAATATGCTTCTACTTTAGCTGCTTGCTCATGCCATGGTGCAATAGCTCCGCCATTTTCTACCATGCCATATTTTCCGTCCATAGAAACTTTCTTTTTGTCGTCTCCACCATCTTTGTGCATACCATTCCAGTCTACTGAAACGATTTTTCCATCTTTTACTTCGATAGTAACATTTGTTTTCCAACCTGATTTTTCACTAAACTCAGCTTCTTCTGCTGTGTAAGTGCCATCTTTGTACGCCATAGTTTCTTCTGCCGTAGCTTCTTCTGCAGTTTCTTCTTTAGCTTCAGTCTCAGCTGGTGCTGCTTCTTCTTTTGTTTCTGTTTCAGCTGGTGCTTTTTCTTCCTCAACAGCTGTTTCTACTGCTGGTTTTTCAGTCTCAGCTGGCTCAGTAGTTTTTTCTCCTGAGTTACAACCTGTCACGGCAAGCATACCTGCCATCAATAATGCTGCTAATAACGATACTTTTTTCATAGTTCTTCCTCCCATATAACATATCCCACAATATTTTTCTTCTCAAGTTTTTTTCAATATATAAATATTGAATACACCAAAACTTAAAAAGCAGTAGCATCTTTGCTACCACTTATAAGTATAATATCCATTTATATTAAAAACAAACAAACTTTTTGTAAATATTTTGTCAAACATCTATTTTACCAATTCATAATTATCATTTCTTAAATCAAAAGCATCTCCTATACCAGATGTCGTATAAATTTTATTTGATTTAGTAATAATTATAGCATCCACATCTTCCAATTTTTCTGCAAGCTCAAGTCCTTTTTCACGACCTAGCAAAAATACAGAAGTAGAAAGTGCATCTCCATCTGTAGATGAATCACTCATTATAGTAACACTCTTCAAATCATTATTTTCCGGATAGCCTGTAAATGGATTTATCATATGATGATACCTAACACCATCTATCTCCACATATCTCTCGTAAATTCCAGAAGTAACTATAGATTCATCTGATAAGCTAAGTACTCCTAGACTCTCACCTCTAAGTTCATCTGGATCTTGAAGCGCTACTTTAAATGGCACGCCAGGAGCCTTTTCTCCAACGACAACTACATTTCCGCCCAAATTTATAACAGCACGTTCTATCCCCTTAGACCTTATAGATTCAACCAATTTGTCAGCTATATATCCCTTTGCTATACCGCCCAAATCAATCTTCGTATTTGCTGAAGCAAATGAAATTTTATGATCCGAAATATCTATACTTTTGTAATCAACCTTAGATTTTGCTATTTCTATATCCTCATCACTCGGAACTTCTGTTGGTTGATTTTGAATATCCCAAAGATCTACAAGTGGTGCAATAGTCACATCATAATATCCCTTTGAAAGTTCTGAATAAACAAAGCTCCTCTCTAACAGCTCCTTTAATTCATCGCTCAATACATTCGATTCTCTTTTATTAACTCTATAAACTTCACTTTTTTCATCATGTGCATCTAATTTCTCGTCGTAAACCTCAATCAAATCAAATAAATCACTCATATACTTTGAATCATCTCCGTATAGAGTTATCGATACCAATGTGTCTAGTAAAAATTCTGTTTCCGTAGTTGGCTCTAAATCAACTGTTTTAGGCTCATTAGAGCTATTACATCCAGAAAGCAATATCATCACCATCATAATTATTATCCCAAATTTTTTCACTACTGCTTCTCTCCCTTTGCACTTTCATTTCTTTCAAATCCCGAGTGCAGTATACCTGATTCCAAAGAATCTGTCAATTCTAATCTACATTAAAAGTCATCTTTATTGGCTCTTTCAAAAATTTACCATCCTTGCTCTTTACTTTTGTAGATATATATAATGTATAGTTTTCTCCAGATTCATAAGACTTCACCGGAGTAATCTTTAGTGTTTTCTTATCTTCTGACAAAGCAAATTTTACATCAAATTTTCTATTTAATGCATCCCTAACTAATATTGTTGTATCATTTAAACTACTCATTTCCAATACCTGATTAAATTTCACCTGCCAAACTTTATTTATATCAGATGTTGTTTTACTATCCCAAATTTGCCATTTCTCATCTGGTAGCTCTGCACCTTCTAAATTTTGAATTAATTGTTCTACAGCCTTTAGTGGCTGTACTAGACCATAGCCGTAGTCATCATCTTTTCCCTTATCACCCAAATCTATAGCAGTCTCAGCAAGCAATTCTCGTATCTCAAATGAAGAAAGATCTGAATTTAGACTCTTAAGTATAGCAGCCGCTCCAGCTACAAATGGTGATGAAAATGATGTTCCCGATGTAGATTCATAACTATCATATGGTTTAGTAGTGAGTATTTCTTCTCCAGGACCCACAAAATCTACAAATTCATTTGACTCCGAAAAGTAAGATACACTTTGTTGTTCCGAAACAGAACCAACAGATATGCTTTCTTCATAAGCCGCCGGATAAAATAGCGGATTTCCTTTTTGTCTAAAATTACCAGCTGATGCAAATACCATTATTCCAGCATCATTAGCTCTCTGTATTGCTCTGTGATATGCATAGGAATACTGACTAACACCAGAACTGATATTTATTATATCTACATCTTTTTCTATAGCATAATCTATAGCAGCTATAGCATAACTCACATACATCCTTCCCCATATATCTTCAACCTTTAATGGTAATATCTTTATAGGTAAATCTCCTGCTATTCCTGCTATCCCCTTGCCATTATCTACTGTAGCACTTATCACACCGCTTACTGCTGTTCCATGACCTGCATAGTCAGTAAGTGAATCATTTCTATCTCCAAAATTGTATCCACCATTTGCTATTCTTCCCACCAAATCTTCATGGTATTCATCAATTCCCGAATCTATTACAGCCACGACTACATCTTCTCCACGCGAATCTACTCTATCCCAAAGCTTTTTTATCTGATACTGCGCTAAATACCATTGATTTTCATAATATGGATCGCTCACATCATCTAAATACTCTAGTTCATAATCTTTTTCTACCAGTTCAACACCGTCTTGTTTTTTTAAATTCTCTATATACTCATCCGCATCCACAGACTTATCCAATGTTATTTGTTCCGTACGTATTCCTTTTTTATCAAAAACAACTTCTTGAGATTGAATCATATCTCCAGATATACGTTCTAAAGGAGTCTTTTTGTCAATACTACCTTCTGATTCTGCAGCATTTTTAGCAAACTTCTGGATTACACTGTTCTCTAATTTATCAGACTCATATATTACTATGAGTCTTTCACCTGTAGGCTCATCTTCGCTATTTTCTTTCTCAGCAAAAGCCACAGTTCCTAAACATAAACTAATCATCACAAAAATCATAGCAAGTATCCAATGTCTTCGCATAACAAACACCTCTCTCTAGTTATCTTTTACCCTTATCTGATAATTATAAAAGTGAATTGTGTCATTATTGTGTTCTAGCTGTGTGTTTTTGTAATAGTCTAAATTGATATTCTAAATCAGCTCTATCTCTATTTGAGAATAAAGTTTTTCAATGGTATGCAAATCTCCTGTCTGTGTTCCTTCAGTCATGACATTTGCCGTACTAGTAGCAGCTGCCCACTTCGCCATATTTTCAAGATTATCGCGTCTTTCTAGTGATAATGCCAGTGCTGCAACCATAGAATCTCCTGCTCCCACCGTGCTCTTTACATCTACTTTTATGCCTTTTGCCCAAACACTTTCACTTTTCGTAATAAAATACGATCCATTGCCTCCATCCGATACTACTATATACTCTATGTCATATTCTTCTATCAATTTTCTCGCTGCTATAGCTACCTCTTCTTTAGTGTTTATCTTTATATCCAAAAGCATTTCCAATTCCTCAACATTTGGTTTTATCAGACTTGGACCAGCTTCTAGTCCTTTTTCAAACGAAGAGCCTGATGCATCTAATATAGTTTTCACACCGATTTTTGATAATTTCTCTATTATGTTTTGATATACATTATCTGGCACATTTTGAGGAAGGCTCCCTGCTAATACAGCAATATCTCCTTCGCTTATATTCTCTGTAAATTTTCTAAGTACAAGATTAGTTTCTTCTTCACTTATAAATGCGCCCTTTGCATTTAAATCTGTGAACGTCTTGTTCTGTGGATCTACTATTTTTATATTTACTCTCGTTTCCCCACTAGTCTTTACAAAGTCACTTTCTATATTCATCTTTTTTAATTCTTTATGTATCCATTCTCCACTATCTCCGCCTAGTAACCCCATTGCAATACTTTTAGAGCCTAGTGCTTTTATTACTTTTGATACGTTTATTCCCTTTCCAGCTGCATCTTTTCGACTTTGTTTTATTCTGTTTACCTCATCTAATCTAAAATTTTCTATGCTTATAGTTTCATCTATAGCCGGATTTAAAGTAAGTGTTTTGATCATAGTTTTCTCTCCTTTAAAAAAGGGCTGTCACACATCAAACGTGACAGCCCTCTAGTTTTATTATTTTGCTGCTTTTTTCTTGCTCTCAATATGAGCTTCAATTTTTTGAAGCAAAGGCGTTGTCTTCTTAATTACATCACCAATGGAAACATTTACTACTGGAATCCCAGCGAAACGCTCCTTGTTCTTAATCGCCATATCTTTCGTCAAAATAACAACATCAGCTCCTTTTAAATCTTCTGCTGTAATCTCGTTTTCTATACCGATTGATCCCTGAGTTTCCACTTTAACTTCATGTCCTCTTGCCTTAGCCTCTTTTTCCAAAGCCTCCGCTGCCATATACGTATGTGCCACTCCTGATGGACACGCTGTTACCGCTAATATTTTCATTGGTCTACACCCTTTCTTCACTATTTCCCATGATTTTCTTCTCTTACTATTTTACCATAAATTTATTCGAAACTGATATCTAATTCATCATCTAAACTATCATCTGAATTTTCTACTGAAGTCTCTTGTACTTCTTTCTTTAAAAGGTTTACTACTATTGCAGTAACCCCTACACCTACAATTGTTGCTATAACATATCCAAGCTTACCTGATGCTACTGGAAGTACAATCCAACCTCCCCAAGGAGCTGGGTTGCCTGCGCCTAAAAGCATTGATGTAACAGCTCCAGCTGCAGAACCTGCTATGATCGACGGAATTACTCTAAATGGATCTGCTGCCGCAAATGGAATTGCTCCTTCTGTTATACCAATCATTCCCATCAAAATACCAGCCTTACCAGCTTCACGCTCTTCTGCTGTGTATTTCTTTGGTGCTAAAAACGTAGCCACACCCATACCAATTGGAGGTGTACAAATAGCAACCCCGATAGCTGCCATGATTTTAAGTGCCATAACACTTGGCATACCAGTTGCTGGATCAATAGTTGCAACCATTGCCGCACCAAAACCATAAGCTACTTTATTTACTGGGCCACCCATATCAAAGGCAATCATAGCTCCAAGAACTACAGCTAAAACTACCAAGTTACCTGTTCCAAGACCCTCTAGCCAAGCACTCATACCAGTCATGATTGCAGCAATAGGTGCTCCTACTACCCATACAACCAATCCACCTACTATAAATGTTCCAACCAAAGGAATAACAAATATAGGCATTACAGAACGCATTATTGAAGGTACTTTTATCTTCTTCAAATAGTAAACTACAATACCTGCCAAAAGACCTGCCACGATTCCTCCTAGGAAACCAGCACCAATCTGATTTGCCAAAAATCCACCAATAGCTCCTGGTGCAATACCCGGTCTATCAGCCATTGAAAATGCAATAAAACCTGCTAAAATCGGTACCATAAGTCCAAGACCTGCTGCTCCAATATCAAATAATTTCTTTAAATTAGTGCCATCCGCTGGTACAGCTGCTGATCCTGACAATAGTACAGATAGAGCTAACAAAACTCCCCCTGCTACAACAAATGGAATCATATAAGATACTCCACTCATCAGATGTTGTCTCGTATTTTTCAATAACTCTTTCATAAAAATCCCCTTTCTCCATGAAATTCTGAGGTCTCCCTCTTTTATAAAAGACAAATAGCTAAGCTATTCGTATTTTAAACCTCATCAAATGACAATAACTCTAAAACTTCATCTATAGTTCCTACAGCTCCTAGCTTCTCTCTAAATTCTTCTCTCATTATTGATCTAGATATCTGAGCTAGTATTTTAAGATGGCGATTTCCAGCTTCTGCTTCTGGAACTGCTATCAAAAACACATATCTAGCAGATTCTTCATCGCTCCACTTCACTTCATTTTCCAATCTAGCAAATGCAAGTGATGCTGTCTTTACTGATTCTGTCTTGCCGTGTGGTATAGCAACGCTATAGCCAACCGCTGTAGAAAACTGATCTTCTCTTGCTTCTACTTGCTGTACAAAACCTTCGATATCATGTAAGCGACCTTGTCCTTCAATCATCTTTGCCATCTCATCTATAGTTTCCTTCTTGCTAGTTGTCTTCAAATCTAATGTAATCAATTCTTTAGTAATCAAATCACACATATTAAACTCCTCCTGTTTTAAATATCTCTATAATCTCAAAACACGCCTTGCTCTCTTCGATTCTAGTCAAAAAATCATTGTGCTCAAGTAATGCATACAATCTCTTGAAAAATGCTTTGGTTGAATCAATTTCTTCAAATTTAAGTGCTAAAAGCACCACGAGTTTGATTTTGTTTTTTTGCCATGTTATAGGCTTATTTAATTTCACAATACATATCTTTGAATCATTTACAAAGTCTTGAGTTGAATGAGGAATCGCTACTCCATTTCCAATATAAGTGGAACCCCTTGTCTCTCTAGCTATAACATTTTGAGTAAAACCAGGCTTTACAAAACCCTTTTGTTCTAGCTTAGCTCCATATTTTTCTATCAGCTCTACAAAGTTCATACTAGCCGATTCGATAAAACAAAGTTCGTCTTCTATTACTTCCTCTATTATCTCCTGCTCTTTTGTTTTGTGAGAAACTTCCTTTATATTACCCTTACCAAACTTCAGCATTGCCTTCTGAATCTTTAGTAAATCTCTCTCTGAAAGCAGTGCACTTACCTGCACTATTTTTTCACTTTTGAACGAAGTTCTAACCGTTGATATGATTAAATCCACTTCATCAATAGCACTCTGTGTAACTTGACTTACAGAAAGTGTCTTCACTATATCTATTCCGTCAAATTTATCATTCAACTTCACTGTAATAAATTGAGCTGTTCCAATACCACTAGAACAAACTACCATGACTCTAGTTTTCTGATTAGCCCTGCCCATAGCACCTGCTATATGCATCGCTATATATCCTACCTCATCTTCATTTATTTGTACGCCTAACATTCTCTCAAACACAGGACTACACGACCAAGCAGCACCAAATATACTAGTATACTCTGACTTAATTCTATCTAATATTGGATTTCTAAGTTTGAGTCCATTTTTAAGCCTAAATATAGTTGGTCTTAGATGAAGAACTAATGAAGTTAAAAGTATTTGGTCATTTGAAAGATTAAATCCTAATATCTGCTCTGCAAGGGTCATAATTTCCTTAGCCATATCTACACAAAGCTCTTCTCCCACTTCTACTATGAGCTCACTTTCTAAAGCATCACTAAATTGCTGCACTTTTGATCCCAGTATATGAAGTGTTAAATAACCGATTTCCTCCTTTGGAAAATTAATTTCAAAAGCCTTACTGAGCCTATCTAAAAGCTCACTTGCCCTCTCATACTCTTCCTTAGTTTCCATTTGCTCTAACTTTTCCTCTGCAAACTCTATTGGCTTTTCATGTTTAACTCTTTCAAGAGCTATAGCTATGTGTATCATGAGGTTAATAAATGCTTGGTCTGTAAAATAATATCCTAGCCCATCCTCTGTCTCTTGTATAGCTTCTTGTATTTTCCCAAAATCTACTTTAGGGAAAAATGACTTCATCCTCTGAAAATTCTCATCAGAAATTCTATAATCTAGCGATTCAATTTCTTCTAAATCACTTTCAGTTTCATTTTTCATTTCATGAAACAAATCTATCATAGCTCTTCTGTAAGCCTTTTCCTCGCCTTCAATCCAAAGTCCCTGATTTTGGCGTTTGTGTAATACCAGCTCTCTATTATCAAGCCAAGATTCTATATACGATAAATCTTTTGCTATACTAGCTTGACTACAATAAAGCTCCTCTGCAAATAACTTAGCTGTATAACTCCATTTGTTCTCAAACAATGTCTTAAGTATATACTTTCGTCTATATACAGATGTATACTTCTCTGTTTGACTATCTCTTTCAAGCCATTTGCTCTTAAACTCTATTCTCATATCACTATCTGCATCTATATAAACACCGACATGAGGTTTTTTGACAAGATTCATCCCAAGCTGCTTTAGTTCTCCCTCTAATTCATTAAGATAACTCCTAGCAGTTCTATTAGATACTTCTATTCTATTTGCCAATTCACTTACAGTAACAGCCTCTTCAGTTTCTAATAAGTAGAGCGCCATCTTTTTTTTAAGTAATTCTTTGTTCTTAATGGTGATCACTCCCATCTCCAAATACTGAGTCTGTCTCTCTGTGATTTAATACTATCATCTATACCAAATTCACACCATATACTCAGCTTCATACTTTTGCCACTTTATTGTGGCAATTTTTAATTAAAAAGCTCCGCAAGAATTATCTAGCAGAGCCATACAGTCATTTATTCCATTTTTAATTCATTCCGCCTACTCCTTATACCCAATAAGACGATTCTATATATCATTATGAACAAAATCAGCTCAAAATAATCTATATATATGAACTTAAAGAGATTTTCAATTATAACATTTGAAAAAATTGAAACTAAAAAAACATTAAAAAACAAAATTTCTGTATCCAAAAATCCATCAAACCATTTTCTAGTCTTTATATTCGTAACTAGAGTCATAATCAAGCCTATATTTGCTAATATCAGAATTATATTTACAAATGCAATTCTATCAATAGTACCAACTAATCCAAATATGAGTGCCGTAACTATGGCTGCTATTATCATATACATTTTAGAATATCTATCGTAAAATTTTTTCAGTATATAATCTATAGCTAGTATTCCAGTCCCTATAAAAAAGATGCAAAATACATTAAATAATGCTTCTTTAATTCCTACTTCATTTCCTCCAAGCTGTGTTAAGGCAAATAGAAAACTTGCAAAAATTATAAATTTAGCGTCTTTCATAGCATTATCACCTTCCATAATATATTTTAAAACACTTTCAGTATATCATAAGAACAGCGCATACTCCACACCTTTTAATTTTTGCAGTTAAATTCATATCTCTAAATTATAATACTTCTATACCTAGTTTTTCTATCTCTATTTTAGTATTATTGTCTTTTATTTCATCTAATACTAGAGTATCTATTTGATCAAGTTCTGCAAATTTACAAGTCCCATCATAATAAAACTTTTCACTACTCATAACTAGAACTATTTTTTTAGCAGATTTTATGATAGCTCTTTTGGTCTGTGCATCCTCTGCATCAAATGTTGTCACGCTTTGGTCTTCTAAATCTACTCCACAGCTTCCTATAAAGGCTTTATCCGGTTTATACTGAACCACACTTGCTATGGTAGTCGCTCCTACAAATCCATCTAATGATCTGTTTAGAACTCCTCCTGTCGCAATCAAGTTCACATGCTCTGACTTATTTAGAACAGTCATTATATCTATCATATTTGTTATTACAGTAAGTGGAACATCCCCACTAGCTATTTCTTCTGCTATAAGTATATTTGTAGTCGATATATCTAGAAATATCGTTTCATTTGCTTTCAATAAGCCATAAGCTTTTCTAGCTATTTTACTCTTTAAATCAATATCTAGATGCTTTCTATTTAGCACATCCTTTAGTGGTGCTTTTTGCCTTTTTTGCACTGCTCCACCATATATTCGCTTTAATTTACCATCACTTTCTAACTGTTTTAAGTCTTTTCTAATGCAATCCTCTGTAACTTCAAAGCGTTTACTAAGTTCTTTTACTACCACTTTGCCCTCTTTATTTAGAATATAAAGTATTTTTTCCAAACGTTCTTGTGCAAACACTGAACCCACTCCCTCTAAGCTTTTAAGACTTTTTTTACTTATCTTATTCTTATATATTACATCGAATTCCAAAAATTTTCTATTGAAATATCAAAATTTTAGTTGTAAAATAATATAAAACAATAAAAAACAATACGAAACAATAAAAATATAGATGTGATTTGTATTTAAAGAGGAGGCCATAAAATGCTAAGTCCTAGACTAGAGTCAATAAAAAATGAATTATTTAGTGCCCGAAGAGAAGTATCTCTAGAAAGAGCATTGTTGTATACAGAAAGTCATAAATCTACTGAAGGTTTACCAGAAATTCTGAGAAGAGCGCACGCAACAGCTCACATATTAGACAATGTAAATATTGATATCAGAAAGGGTGAATTAATTGCAGGAAATCGAACTCTAAAGCCTAGAAGTGGCATAGTCTCTCCCGAAATGGATCCGCAGTGGATATACGATGAACTTGATATATTAGAATCTAGACCTCAGGATAAATTTTTCATATCAGAAGAGGATAAAAAAATATATCGTGAAAAACTCTATCCCTACTGGAAAGATAAATGTCTCAAATCTCATATTTGGCCTCAAATAGATGGTGAATTAAAATCATCCATTGATCTAAAAATCGTAAAACTAAATCAAACCGACAAGGGTCAAGGACATATAATACCTGATTTTCCAAGACTTTTAGATAAAGGTCTTGACTCGCTGATAAATGATGTCAAATCAGCTACGCTAAATGACACAAAAAATGATTTTTACAAATCTGCTTTGATAGTCTTAGAAGCCTCGAAACGCCATATTTTAAGATATGCAGATATAGCTAGAGAACTGTCTCAAAATGCAGATGACGAAAGAGCAAAAGAACTCCTTGAAATAGAGCGAATCAGTAAAAAAGTATCTCACAGTGCTCCTGAGACATTTCATGAAGCCTGTCAATTGCTTTGGTATTTTTGTGTAATGCTTCAATACGAATCAAACGCAAGTTCAATATCTCTAGGCAACTTCGATACTTACATGAATACTTTCTATACATCTGATATTAAAAATGGAATATCTCCAGAATTTCTTAGAGATATTTTGTCATCATTTTGGCTTAAAACTAATGATGTAGTACTCATAAGAAGTAGCAACAGCGCCAAATACTTCGCTGGATTTCCAACAGGTTACACTATCACACTTGGTGGACTAACTCCTGATGGCAAATCCTCTGTAAATAAGCTATCGTATCTTTGTCTAGATACATATGCTGACATCAAATTACCGCAGCCAAATTTAGGTGTTAGATTAAATTCTAATATTGAAAGAGCTTTTTTGAACAAGACCTCAGAAACCATAAGACTTGGTACAGGCATTCCTCAAATATTCAACGATGAAGTAATAGTTCCAGGATTTCTAAATAGAGGTGTAAGTTTAGAAGATTCTAGGGATTTTTCAGTAGTTGGATGTGTAGAACTTTCAATACCAGGAAAAACTTATGGTCTTCACGACATAGCACTATTTAATTTATTAAAACTATTTGAAGTAACTTTGCAAGAACAGAAAAATAATGAGGATTTGACATTTGATGGACTCATAGAACATATAAAATCAAATATAGATTACTATGTGGATTTAATGGTAAAAGGCTCGAATATAGTAGATATTGGCCACAAGAAATTTGCTTCGGTTCCACTTCTATCAACTCTAGTAGATTCTTGTATAGAAAAGGGGTTAGATATAACGGCTGGCGGAGCAAAATACAATTTTTCTGGAGTTCAGGGTATTGGTGTAGCTAATTTGAGTGATTCGCTCTATGCACTAAAATCTATAGTTTTTGATGAGAAAAGACTTTCCTTAAATGAATTAATTGATCATCTTGAATCGAATTTTGAGAGTGCTGAAGGTGAAAAACTTCGCATAAGACTTATAAATAAATATCCAAAATACGGAAATGATATAGACGCTGTGGATAATATCGGTTCTGAATTGTTAAGATATTATAATAAAAAAGTTGAATCTTATAAAACTCCTCGAGGTGGTAGTTTCACTCCTGGATCTTATACAGTCTCTGCTCACGTACCTCTTGGTGCAGCAGTTGGTGCCACTTCTGATGGTAGAAAATCAGGAGAGCAATTAGCTGATGGTGGCTTATCTCCTATGGTTGGACGTGATGTAAAAGGTCCTACCGCTGTACTTAAAAGCGTAAGTAAACTTGATAATTATCTTACTAGCAATGGCAGTTTGCTTAATTTAAAGTTTTCTCCTAAGACACTTGAAGGCATTTCTGGGGTTAATAAATTGAGTGATTTTTTAAATGCTTTTATGCAATTAAAGATTCAACATGTACAATTCAATGTAATATCTGCCGATACTTTAAGAGAAGCTCAAAAAAATCCGAACGATTACAAGGGTTTAGTCGTAAGGGTTGCAGGTTATAGTGCATTTTTTACCGAGCTTAGTAAAGCTATACAAGATGATTTAATAGCTCGAACTGAACACGCTTTATAGGGGGATTTGGGATGAAAGGTTTGATATTGAATATACAACGCTATTCACTTCACGATGGTGGAGGAATAAGATCTATAGTTTTTTTTAAGGGATGCCCACTGCGCTGCCCGTGGTGTAGCAATCCCGAATCTTTAAAATTTGATATAGAATACGCTATAGTTGATTCAATCTGTCTTCACTGTGAAAAATGTGAAATGGATATAGATGAATGCCCATCTAGTGCATACACTCAATTTGGAATATATCTAAGTACTGATGAAATTTTAGAAGAAGTTTTGAAAGATCATATTTTTTACCAAAATTCATCGGGAGGAGTAACATTATCTGGTGGTGAAGTTTTGATGCAAGCTGATTTTGCAATAGAACTTTTAAAGAAACTCAAAGAACTTGGCATAAATACTGCAGTAGAAACATCTGGAAATGGCTCTTCTGAAAAATTACTAGAAATGGCTCCTTATGTAGATACTTTTCTATTTGATCTAAAAATAATGGATGAAAAGAAATCTAAATCGCTGCTAAATGCCGATTTACCTTTAATTCTCGGCAATTTCAAAGCACTTGTCGAAAGTGGCTACAAAGTAATCCCTAGAGTTCCTTTAATTCCAAATTATACAATGACACCTAAAAATATAGCTTTAATAATGGGCTGGGTCAAATCATTTGACCTAAAGGAAATACATCTACTTCCATTTCACCAATACGGAAGTAAAAAATATTCATTTCTTGGCAAAGATTACGCTTTGTCTGATATTAAACCTCCTAGCGATAAAAAAATAGATATCATAAAAAATAAGATGCTAGAACATGGACTAAATCCAATCGTAGGTGGTATATAGTACTTAGCTTTGATTAATAAATACTAATCATTATAGGAGGACTTGTAAATGAAAAAAATATTGATAACTGGAGGCCGTGGTTTCTTTGCATCTAGGCTTAAGCTTGCACTAGAATCAAAATTTGAAATATTATCTCCTAGTCACAAAGAACTCGAAATACGAGATTTAGATCAAGTAAATTCTGTCTTTGAATCTTTCAAACCGGATTATGTAGTACACACTGCTGCTGTTGCACAAACAGCTTTTTGCAATGAAAATCCTGATATTGCAAATGATATAAATGTAAATGGGAGCATAAATATAGCTAAAGCCTGCAACAAAATAGGAGCTAAAATGGTTTTTATAAGTACGGAACAGGTGTTTAACGGCAATTTAGAACCAGGTCCATATGATGAATCACACGTCCCTAATCCAGATACCGTTTATGGTCAAACAAAATTAGCTGCTGAAAAAACTCTATCTGAGATACTAAATGAACTTTGGATACTTAGGTTTACTTGGTTATTTGGTTTACCTGAAAGAAATGCAGGCATGTCTCCAAATATACTTTGGGATACTTTGAATTCTACTATGCATCAAAAGATTATAAAAGCATCTACTAATGAGTATAGAGGACTTACCTCTGTCTATGAGCTAGTAGATCAATTTGAGAATGTTTTCGATATACCATATGGTATTTACCATATAGGTAGTGAAAATCCAATGAGCAGATACGATTCTGTAAAAACCATATTTGATACTCTAAATTTATCTGATTTAAAGTATTTGGAAAAAGATGAAGCATCCTATAAAGCTAATCCTCGAGATATAAGGCTTGATTGCTCTAAAATAAGAAATTTAGGATTTAAATTCTCCCCATCTCCTGAGTCTCTTGTCACATGTTTAAAGGAGTTTTCCATAGTAAAATAATATTAGAATGTAAAGGAGAAAGATTAATGATTTATGTATTAGACACTGCAAACCTAGAACAAATTAAGAAGGCCTATGAGCTATATCCAATGAGTGGGGTTACTACAAATCCTACCATAATATCAAAAGAGAATCGTCCGCTATTAGATATCCTTAGAGATATAAGAGCTATCATAGGTGATGATTCGATGCTTCATGCTCAAGCTGTCAGCACTATCGCTGAAAAAATGGTAGAAGAAGCCGAATTTTTACAAAGTGAAATCGGTGGCAATTTTTATATCAAGATTCCTGTAACTAGTCAAGGCATCAAAGCTATGAAAATTCTCAAGCAAAAGGGTATAAAAATAACAGCTACTGCCATATTCACTCCTCAGCAAGCTCTTATGGCTGCTGTAGCTGGTGCTGATTTTGTAGCTCCATATGTAAATAGAATCGACAATATAACTGGCGATGGAGTAAATGTAGTCGCTGAAATAAAGTCTCTATTTGAAAACTATGAGCTAGATACTCAAATACTAGCTGCATCGTTTAAAAATGTTCAGCAAGTTCACGATGTATCTCTAGTCGGCGCTCATTCTGTAACGATAAATGCAGAAATCATGGATAAATTATTAGATCATCCTCTTACTACTTGGAGCGTAGATCAATTTATTTCTGATTGGGAAAATGTTTATGGCAAAGGAAAAACAGCTTTAGATAGCTAAATACGATTAATTATATGCAAAAAGTGGACGAATTCGTCCACTTTTTATAGTTTAATATATAAGCTCTCTAAAGCTCTTATGTTTAGTAAAAACTTATGTCCTTTTCTATTTATTAATCTTCATTTATAAAGTTTAATAAATTCTTTA
>JAOAQY010000027.1 GCA_025210965.1 Tissierellales bacterium | reverse complement strand
TGTTTGAAAAAGACTATTTTAAGGATTACAAATGGACGGAAAATATAAAATGCAGTCCTGGAGAAAACAACTATATCACATCATTTTATAAATCATTCGATGATCCGACTATGTATGAAAAATATGGAGAATACATGTATGAATATAAAAGTGATCTTCTACCAGAAATGTTTGCTCCTCTAAGAAAAGCTGCTAGAGTAGAAGATCATTCTCCGATACCATTGTTTTCTAGAGTCATGTCCTTTGATGTGCTTTATAATAGAGAAGATGCAATAAAAGAAATGGATTTTATATGTAGCGTAATTGACAATTTCGATATTAGTAATGATCAGAAAAAAGACTTTCTAAATGAGATTTTACACTACTGGATGTTTTCTATTAAGGATGAAAGCTTTGAACATGAGCATGAACGTAGGTATGTCGTGATCATGGAAGATGATTGTAAGTACTATGATATCAATACTGATGATTCGGATTTTTTGAAACTGAAGACTGGTTTGTTTGAGAGAGCGGATGTTGTTAGGAAGAGCTATAATAATTAGTATTTAAAAATAATATATTTTAGTTTTCAATTCAAAGCTATTTAGATATAATAAAGGGTAACTATTTTTTCATAAAGGAGTTTTTTCTATGGATAGCAATATAATAAAAGCAATTATAAATCTTGTTAAGAAATTTGATGCTGAGGTTAAAGATTCGAAAGATGTTCATGATAGAGCTAACTCAATGGGTGATGGTCTAGAAGAGTACATAAAAGATCTATTTATTGATAGTAAAACAACTAATAAATCTGAAAAGATACAAGCAAGATCAGAAATTTTTTCATACACTGGAAGCAGAAACGCTCCACCTGATGCGATTTTGAAGGCTGGCGATGCAATAGAAGTTAAAAAAATTGAAACACTAAAAGCTCCATTGGCCTTAAATAGCTCTTATCCAAAACACAAATTATATTCAAATAGTTCGATGATATCTAAAAGCTGCAAGGAATGTGAACAATGGGATGAAAAAGATATTGTTTATTGTGTAGGTAGTCTTGATAAAAAAACTAAAAAACTAAATCATTTAATGATGGTATATGGAGAGGACTATGCAGCTAGTTTGGATGTTTATACTGGATTAAAAAGAAAAGTAACAGAAGCTATAAAAAATGCTGATGTTGATCTTAGTGAAACAAACGAACTTGCAAGGATAAACAAAATAGATCCTTTGAAAATAACATCCTTACGAATACGAGGTATGTGGATTATTAAAAATCCTGTAGTGGTTTTTGATTATATTTATAATCCAAAATCAAATGTGGATTTTCAGTTTGCAGCTATAATTAATTTTGATAAGTACGAAACACTAAAATACACCGATGATTTAGAACAACTAAGTAAAATCGAATCAAATTTAGAGATTGAAAATGTAAAAATACAGGATCCAAATAATCCTGCAAAATTAAGAATGGCTAAATTGATTACGTTTTTTAAATAAAGGAGTAGATTAAATGCGTTTGATTTCAATATTTTCTGGAGCAGGAGGTATGGATCTTGGTTTTGAAAAAGCCGGATTTGAAATAATTACTGCAAATGAATATGATAAAAAAATATGGGAGACTTATGAAAAAAACCATAATGCTAAACTAATAAAGGGGGATATTAGAAAAATTAATTCTGATGAGTTCCCAGCTTGTGATGGAATAATTGGAGGACCGCCTTGTCAAAGTTGGTCTGAAGCGGGCTCTCTAAAAGGAATTGATGATCAACGTGGTCAGCTATTTTATGAATATATTAGATTGATTAATGATAAGGAACCATTCTTTTTTGTAGCTGAGAATGTAAAAGGTATGTTGGCTAAAAGACATTCAGAAGCAGTAGAAAAAATATTGGAGTACTTTGAAAAAGCCGGACCTGGATACGATGTTTTTATAGATACATTAAATGCTAATGATTTTAATGTTCCTCAAGATAGAAAGCGAGTATTTTATATTGGATTTAGAAAAGATTTGAACATTGAAGATTTCAAATTTCCTGTACCAATAACTCCTAAACCAATATTGAAAGATGCAATTTGGGACTTAAGAGACTCTGCTATTTCAAGTACTGAGAAAAATAAAACTAATGGTGACAATTGTACTATTTCAAATCACGAATATTTTACAGGCTCATATTCAAGTATTTATATGAGCAGAAATAGAGTAAGAACCTGGGATGAACCATCTTTTACAATACAAGCAAGTGGTCGCCAAGCCCCACAACATCCTCAAGCACCCGTAATGGAAAAGGTTGAAAAAAACAAAAGAATTTTTGTTGAAGGAAAAGAACATTTATACAGACGACTATCCATTCGCGAATGCGCTAGAATACAAACTTTTCCAGATGATTTTAAATTTTACTATGAAAATCTAAATGACGGCTATAAAATGATTGGGAATGCTGTTCCCGTTGAATTGGCCTATCACGTTGCATTGTCTGTTAAAGATGCACTAAATGGTATAGAAGCTTAACAATAAAAATAGTGGGAACTGAGTTCCCACTATTTTTTATTACATATCTCTTCATAATGAATCTTAAGAAATTCAATATTTGGCTTTGCTTGTTTTGGCTGTCTAAATGTAGTGTTACTAAACATTTTTTTGATTTCAGCATCAGCTTTATCAGAAAATACAATATCATAGTTTTCATCTAGAGAAAAATAGCCTCTATCAAAAAGTCTATCATGCATTGCACATAAGCATATCGCATTTTCAGGATTCAATCTATTTGACTCATCCATAGACCAGGGAACTATATGGCTGCAATTTAGTAAGTCTGTATGGCTCAGTCCACAAATAGCACATTTGTTATTGTAATTATTTAGTACTGCTTTTCTCAATTTATCCTGACCTATTCGTTGAGTTATCTCGGTTTTTATTTCTGTAACAGTATTTTCAATAATGATGGTATATTTTTCTTTTTCTTCTTCTTTAAATCTTTTTTCATTTTCTCTAAGATATTTTATCTTTGATATTAGAGACTCATATGTCAATAATTCTCTTTCAAAATCTAAATCCTTCAAAATACCTTTTTTATCGGCATAAATACCAAAACCTTTTAAGATATCCATAGCAATATAGCCATAGACTTTTGACGTAACAGGCTTATTTAAAAGTTCACGTTCTATCTTTCTATAGCTCTTTCCATCGATTAAATAACTTTTCACAATATTTAAAATCTGCTGCTCTGTATAATTCTTTGCATATCTTCCCATTACGCATTCTCCTAAAGCATTTTATGCTTTAATCCAGCACAAAAGCCTTCCATTTCTGGAAATAAAAATTCATTTGATATATTCATTAATTGCAAATATTTTAAAACATCTTTTTTTATTCTTGGTGTAATAATTATCTTTAGTGCAATACATTCAAAAGGATTTATTGATTTTGTCTTTTCAGCTAAATTTATTTTATCGTTGTTCCCTTCTGATTTTGAGAATGTTTTTATATAAGCATTCTTAAGTATGCTTATATAATCTGTACTGTTAGAATCAATCTTAATCTTTAGTTGTGAAACTTTATCTAAATCAGGATTTTTAGAGTTAAAATCCCTAGCAACATCCACCGCCTTCTTGAAAGTATTTTTTATATTCATAGACATGGGGCATTTATATTCATTAATAACTCCTTTATCTAAATAATAACTACTTAACACATCCTCATACTCTACATCTATTTTACTAGATATTAGAAAAAGACCTTGCTGTTTGTCAATACGATTATTTTTCTTTCTAGGCTCATATTTTTGTAAAAATATATCCTCCTCTAAATTGTCTTTTTGTGATAATTTTTCATATATATCTCCAAATTCTATTGCGTTCATATCTTGATTGCATTCAATTTTATTTTCTTTAGATTCTGCATTATATTTGCTAATTCGTTCATCTATGTTCCATATCTTGAACTCATTTAACGTTTCTACATACTTCCAATTTAGACAGTATAGTGCTGCATCTTTATCACTACTAGTATTGTTTATAGCAAAAAATAACGCTACAAATGGTGAATAACTCCAGTCCAACAATCTTGTAGGAGCACCATAGTGTTGCATTAATGCTAAAGTTTCAAGTTCATCCTCACAATCATAATCTCGCCCTTCTGGATATAAATGTGCTTTTTCATTGAACTTACAAATTAAGCATTTTTCAACATCTCTTGATACTAAATTTTTATTTCTAGCTAGTGAGGATTTTAATTTATAATCAGCACTTGACTGTCCCCTATATATCCAATTTTCACTACGTTTTTCATTTATAATAGCTACTAATTCATCAAAGCTATCAACTCTTCTTTCTTTCCACGGCAATATTAAATACCTCCCATTAATTTACTTTTATAATTCGAATTCATTTCCACTTTTATCTATCCCCATAAAGCTTCTATTTTGCACTCAGGTTTATTCAGTTTGTAAAAATTAAATTCACCTTTAGTATCAAAGATATCTTGAGAGATTTTAATGTTTTCAAATCTGTTCTCATCCGGATGCAAATTAGTTCCTAAAAAGCTATGATTTGAATCATTTATGAAAATACTAGCACTATTACCATATATGTCTTTAAGCTCGATATCTAATCCTATACATGCAACTTCAGTAGTCCCTTCATTTCTAAAACTCAGCAGAAAGTCTACATCATTACCCGAAGGTGTAATTCTACGTTTTTCAATACTCGTAAGACTGTCTACAGTATTTAAAGTTCTAATCCCTTCATAATGTGCTTCTATTTCTTCTACTATTTTGTTTCTTTGATCTTCCCAAATATTTTGATCAATAGAATCTAATCCAAATACATTTATAAGTTTGTCCTTAAAATCATTTAATCTAGCTTTATCAGTTAATGTAATCATTATTTTTCTAGGATTTATCGCTCCATCAATATCTTTAAAAGAAAAGCCTGGCATCAAAAAAGCAGTTTGAGCACAGGATGTAAGCCAACCCGCTCCCATTTCATTCAAACACGCCGTGCTATTATAGTAATTATTAGACAACAACGTAACTAAATAAATATCTTTTTCTTTAAATAGATTTTTCAAATAATCGTAAATATCTTCTCCTTCAGGTATATCATAACCAGGTTTTGAGCTACAAAAAAGTTGCGATTTGTCTTTTATTCCTATGAATTGAAGTAATTCAATCATTTTTTCTACATAAAAAGAATCTTTGCTACAATGACTTATAAATAGTACTTTTTCTTTATTTATTTCAGTTTTCACATATTCTTCAAAATCATCTTCTTGAATCGCAGTTATTTTAGCTAATATATTTTCTACATCCTCAGTAGTAGCAATTGTTTTTTCTAAAATTTTATCAATTATTCCTATTATTTCCTCGCTACTAACACATTTATTCTTCTTAATAAAATTTTTAAATCTATTTAGGATAGTTTTAGATTCTTTCGTTAAAGTATAATAAGTATTTTTTCCTCCAACCGAGTATTGTAATTCAACATCATATTCTTCTTCATACTCTTCGTATTCATTTTTCTCAAAATTAGTTTCTAATTCTACTAGCAATTTTTCTAATTCATTTATTGTTTCACTCATTAATAAAACCTCCTCCCTAATCAAAATACCGCCCCTCAATCCCACTCTCCAAAAGCTCTCTCAAAACAACATTGACGCCTTTTTTCTCATAGGCTGCTTTTCTTTTTAGCGCCCACTTCAAATCCTCGGTCACGATATACGTTTATCTAACCAAATCGCTCTCGGATCCATTCTCTATAGTAGCCGGTTTTTTGTTTTGATTTTTTTTAGTCGTTTTTGCTTTTTGACGTGTCTTTGTTTTTCCCTTCTTAGCCTCTAGTTCAGGGTCTACGATTCCTTCGTCTTCAGGCTCGCTATTTTCATCTTGGAAAACATCAAGCACTTCTCCCATCGCTTTACTTTTTTCTTGGAACTCTTTTTCCGTCATTTCTACTTTTGTAAGCTCGAAACTCATAAAAAAATGCGCCTTCTTTCTTGAAATTGTTGGGTAAACTTTTCAGATTAGTAACTATAGTTACTTTTCACATATGTTACTAATCACAGTTGTTACTATATTATTATACTACTATCTTCCATTTTTGTTAAATTAAACAGAGTGGTCATTTCCAGTTTGAAGTAATATTCATAACCGCCCTAAATCACAAAAAAATTCCATAATATCAGTTATGGATTATTTTTAAAATATGATATACTGTTGGTACTATCACACTTTGCACAGATTTTTACATTTTAAGGTAGGGGAGGTTGATTTATGAACACCTATATTGAGTCCTTTTTGGCTTATTTTTCCACTCACCCAGAGCATCGATTGTCAAAAAACACCTTGGAAAATTACCAGCGAGATATTAGACAATTTTTCTCGTTCATAAAAAAAGATGTCACCGAGATTGTTCAGATTGACATCGATTCTTATATTTCATTTTTAAAAAATTATAGAAAACCTATGGATCACAAGCCATATTC